>NZ_JBFTZV010000003.1:0-262059 GCF_056406615.1 Arthrobacter sp. P1_B3
GCCCGCCGCCGTTGAGCGATCAGGTTGAGCGTCAGGCTTTGGCCTTGCGCTTCACCCAGCCCCAAACAGCCGTGGCCACCAGCAGCACCAGAGCAATGATCGCCAACCAAAGTAGGCCCTTCACGGCGAAGCCAAGGATCGAAAGTACAAGCCAAATGATAAGTAGTGTGATTATTAGTCCCATACCGGAAGCTTATGCCACGCCAGTAGCCGACGGCGCCATCGGGACCGCGCTCCACGTCCGCTTTGGCGCTGGCCAGGGCCTCGGACGGTGACCCTGCGGTGGCCGCGGCTCTGCTGTCGCTCGTTATCTAAGGGGTGAAGCGAGGACGAAGCCTGTCATGTGTTCGAGTCCAGGACGACGGTCTCTGAGACAATTCGATCGTCCGGTTACCGACGGGAAACGTAAACTGCTTCCACCTGACTGGAACGAACTGCCCGAGATGCGAATGGTCCGTTAGCGGCTGCCGGGGTTGCCGGCGTCCATAAGGGCGGGGAGAAGATGGGGAGATGAGATCCGTGTTGAAGCGAAAGCAGCCCAACGGGCGCCACCTGCTGGTCCGGAACCGGGGTCCCGTCGTCGGCGTTTGGCTGGTACTGCCGTGAATACGTTCGTGCTGATCCCGGGAGCGGGCGGCGCAGCCTGGTACTGGAGCCACGTCGTTCCTTTGCTTCAGGGGACCGGGCACGACGCCGTGGCGGTCGATCTGCCCGGCGACGATGAAGGCGCCGGGCTGCCGGAGTACGCGCGGCTGGTTCTCGACGCCATCGGTGGGCGCAACGACGTCGTGCTTGTTGCGCAGTCGCTGGGTGGCTTCACCACCCCGCTCGTGTGTGAGCGCGCTTCCGTCCGAAAGCTCATCCTGGTGAATGCGATGATCCCTATACCGGGCGAGACCCCCGGCGCATGGTGGGACAACACCGGCTGGGCTGCAGCGCAGCAAAGCGCGGCCAGGGCCCACGGGTACAGTGCCGAGTTCGACATTGACACCTACTTCCTGCACGACGTTCCGCCGGAAATCGCGGCGGAAGGGGAACCGCATCAGCGCCCGGAAGCAAACGCGGTTTTCGGTTCGGTATGCAACTTCACGCAATGGCCCAAGATCCCAACCCGTGTGCTTACCGGCGAGGCAGACCGGTTCTTTCCTCTGGATTTCCAACGACGGGTCGCCCGCGAACGCCTCGGTGTGGAGCCCGACGTCGTGCCCGGCGGCCACCTCCTCGCCCTAGCAAACCCCGACGGCGTGGCCAGCTACCTGCTGCGCAGTTGAATATGGGGAACCGGAATGGGTGCCGGTTCGATGATCGTTCCGTTGACAGGTCAAGCGGTGGACGATCTCGGCCCCGGGGTCCTTCAACACGCGTCCGAGTAACACCTGACCCGCCGGGTTGAGCCGAACTGGACAGGGTTGTCTTCCTGGCATAAATTCAACGTTGGCAGTCGGGCGGTGACCCAACTGCCCAGTGTCGGTGACGGAGCGTCCCAGCGATGCACACGAGATAAGGGAACGGATATGAGCGCGCATTTTGATCGGTTCCTCGCAGAGGCCGTGACCAGTGACCGGGAAACCGACGGCGGGTTGGACGAGGAAGAGCTGTACGGGTTGTACACCAGCTGGTGCCTGATAAACCACACCGAGCCGGAGCCCGCCGAGGCTCTTTGGGCGGCCCTCGAAGGCCGCCGGATCAAGCCTGACGACAACACTCTGGCCATGTCCGGTCCCGCCGCGTTGGATTACATCGTGTACAGCTCCCCCGACCTGGCGTAAACGCACCTCAAACGGACGGTGGGACCGCTGGACCGGCGAGCTGGAGAACGATGCGGCTCAGACGTTGAATACGGCATCGGGCCGCAGTCCGATGGCGGAAGGCCGCACCAGGGCTTGGAACCTTGGGATCACCCCCGCACGGCGGCGGGGACCTGCTTGACGGGTTTTGTGGCAGGCATCCCGATAACGGCGACGACGGTGAGCAGCGCGACGATCATGACCGCCAGGAACACGGCGGAAGAGGCCGCCACGATGGTACCGGGATCCGTGTCACCGTGCGGAGTGCCGGCGTAGACGGCGTTTGCTATCGCCCCGAACACTGCGACACCGATGGAGCTGCCGATTGATCGGGCGAAAAGGTTGGTGCCGGTCACCACCCCGCGCTCGTTCCATTCGACGCTCGTCTGGGCGGCGATGAGGGTCGGCGTGGCGACCAGCCCGAGTCCGAGTCCGACGATGAAGCAACTGCCTGCGACCAGCGCAACGTTCGGGACGGAAGCGGTGACGGCCAGGACCGCCGTGCCGATGACGGTGACCGTGATACCGATCATCGCAGTGTTCCGGAACCCGATCCGCAGATACAGGCGGCCCGATTGGGACGCACTGATCGGCCAGCCGATGGTCAGCGCCGCCAGGGCGAGCCCGGCCAGGATCGGGGAGGTCGAGAGGGCTCCTACGAGGAAGGTGGGAACGTAAGAGGTGATGCCAAGCATGACTGCTCCCACGCCGAAGGCGACCATCGCCGTCGTCGCCAGCAGCCGCCGGGACACCACCCACGGGGGCAGGACAGGCTCCGCTGCCCTCCGTTCGGCGAGGACGAACGCGGCGAACAAAAGCGCACCGCCGGCGAACACTGCGCTGCTGATGGCGGAGTTCCAGGCCCAGGCCTGGCCGCCCTCGAGGGCACCGAGAATGAGCAGGGTGAGCGAAACCGTGAGCAGCCCCGCGCCCAGATAGTCGACCCGGTGCTTCACGCGCTCGATGTTCTCGTGGAACGACCGGACCAGCATCCATCCTGCCACCAGGCACAGCGGGATGTTCACGAGGAAAATGCCACGCCAGATGCCGAGCGTGGCAAACACTCCCCCGAGCGTCGGGCCCACCACTGAGGAGACGGCCCACACACTCGCAAGGTAGCCCTGTACTTTTGCCCGCTCTGCCAGGGCGTAGATATCGCCGGCGATAGTGATGGCCATCGGCTGGACCGCTCCGGCGCCCAGGCCCTGGACCACGCGGAAGGCGATGAGCACCGGCATGCTCCACGCGACTCCGCACAGGACCGAGCCGAGCAGGAACAGTCCAATTCCGATCAGCATGATCGGCTTGCGGCCGATGGTGTCGGAGAGCTTCGCGTAGACAGGGACTGACACAGCCTGCGCCAGCAGGTAGGCGGAGAACAGCCACGGGAACGACGTGAACCCGCCAATGTCATGCACGATCGCAGGCACGGCTGTCGCCACAACGGTCGCGTCAATCGCCACCAGACCCGTAGAGAGCATCAGGGCAATAAGGACAGGTCCGCGTTCGGAGCGGAAGCCGACTCCCTCGGCAGGCGTAGTCGTCACGTGACCTCATTCCCATCGGTGCTCAAAGGCGGCGTTGTGCGCAGAACCGGTTCCACCCCCGACTGCATAACGGCACCCGTCACCGAATTAGTCCCGGACCTGCCTCATAATCGCGGCGATGGTCCGGACTATTGCACGCTTGCTTATTATCGTCTAATTTGAGGCTGGGATGCGGCCCGCCTAGCGAACACGGGCCTTCGGCACACGCCTCTTGCCGACTTCCTGACAGGCCGGCTCCGCGTCCAAGTCCGGAGCCGGCCTCGGGGGCGCCGCCCATCACCTCATTGAGCGTGTCGGCCGAGGATTTCTGAGCGTTTCCTGACGGCGTTGACGTAATCGATGAGAGGCTGCCGCGCGTCCGGCATGGCCTTCCCGACTAGCCCGCGCAGTGGGCCGGTGATCTCCTCCTTCACGCGCAGGTGCGTCTTGCCATCGTCGTGGGGTTCAAGCGTGAACGTGCATACGCCGGTGATCAGACCCAGGGGCAGGCCCCCGGTCCAGGTCATCACCTCGCCGGGCCTCTGCCGGACACGCAGCCGGAAGATGCGGCTCCCACAGGTGCTGGTCCGGATTTTGATGGTGCCACCGTTGCGCAGTTCGCCCGTGACGTGCGTGATACCGGAATCCCAAACTGTGTAGTTCCCTGCATCGGTGATGATGTCCCAGACGGTGGAGTCTCGGGCTTTGATAAGTGCCTCAGCCTCGACGGAATGCATGAACCTACCGTATCCGCCGCGTCCCGGGAAGGCGCCAGAGGATTTGGGCACCTGTCTGGTGAACATCAGCCCACGTCCACGGCATAGGCCAAAGGCCTGGGAGACGTACTCCGAGTGGCTTTGGGGCAACCTAGGTGACTGATGACCCGGCTCATGTCGACACCGCATGCTGCGCGGAAGGCTGCGGCGCTGGCTGCCGCAGAACGCAAGTTCTGGCGCCCCGGCAATGGGTCAGAGGGTGAGCTTCATGCCCTCGTGGCTGCAGACAAAGCCCAGGCGCTCGTAAAAGCGGTGGGCCGCGAGGCGGGATTTGTCGGTGGTCAGCTGGACGAGGGAGCAGCCGCGCTCACGTGCATGCTTAATGGCCCATCGCATCATGACCGCACCAGTTCCCTGGCCTCGCAACTGCTTGGCTACTCGCACCCCTTCAATCTGTGCACGCCAGGATCCCCTGCGGGAGAGGCCGGGGATGAAGCTGAGCTGGAACGTGGCCACCACCTCACCGCCGAGTTCTCCCACTACCAAAAGGTGGGCGGGGTCGGAGTCGATTGCGTCAAAAGCCAGCTCGTACGGGTCCGGATCGTCGGCCCTTTCTCGGGTTGATCCCAGCTGATCGTCGGCGAGTAGCTGCAGAATTTGTGGCAGGTCAGCTTTGGTCGCGTGCCGGAGGCTGAAGGTTTCAGAGCCGACGGCGGCAGCCATTAAAGCGGGGACAGCGGAGGAACGGGAGGTCATGACCCCAGCATTCCATGAAGGCCCAGGGGCTTGCGACTAATGCTCTCTGTGGTGCCAGCCCCGCCGCAGGGATTCAGACAGTTCCTCCCAGGCACACCGATGGAGCGGCCAACTGTTGGGTCTAGTGCTGCCTGTCGCAGGGCTCCGATCACCCTGGCGGGTTACTGACCTCCCCGACGGCTGCGGCGCCGGGCGTGAATGAGCGTGTGCGGAGGCACACCCAACCGCTTCTATCGCGAGGCGAGCCGGTCCGCGTTGTTGCTCATGCGTTCGAGGACGCTGACAGCCATGGCATACTCATCCGCTCCGATGCCTGCCGTGAGCTCACGGCGGGCAGCTTCCRCCAGCCCGGTTGCCTCCGAATGCAGAGCGGAGCCGGCCTCGGTCAGGGCGAGGCGACCATCCAGCAGGAGCACCAGCCCCCGCCGAACCAACGCGGCCAGGTCCCGCTCCTGCCCTCCGCCGCCGTCCGCTGCGTTGAAAGGCCGCAGGATATCCCGCATTTCCGCCGGCGTGACGGGGGCGGAGCCCAACGTGTTGAGGACCTGCCACTGCSTTCTGGACAGATGGACACCGGCCAGCGTGGAATCGAGCTGTGCCTGCAGCGACGCATCCAGGCGCCGGACCCAGTAGCCAATGGGCATGTTCACCTTGCCATCGTCGCAGGAGCCTCATGCCCGGGCAAGGTCGCGGGCGGAGCCCGACTCCGGATTTCAGGGCTTCATCCCCGCTAGGGTCGCCTCGTGGTTGAAGTTCCCCCTATGGGCCAGGTCTGAAAATCCGTTGGCTCCGCGTGCTGTGCGTTGGGGCTCCCTGCCCTGTCCGGCCTGCCGGCCCCTTGCGCGGGTTTTGGATACCGACGGCGGAAACAATGCCCCCGAGGATGAGCAGCACGGCCGTCACGGTCACTATCCGGTGAAATCCGTCGAGATCAAGTTTGCCGCCCACGACGAGGCCTACCAGCGCGATGCCGATCAGACCGGCAACTCTGCTGACGGAGTTATTCACTGCCGAGCCGATGCCGGCCTGCTGTTCCGAAACCGAACCGAGAATGGCGGCAGTGAGCGGTGCGACGGTCGCCGAGAGCCCGACTGCGAACAGGAGGATCCCAGGCATCAGCTGGGTCCAATAGTTCACCGGGATTTCAGACGCGAGCATCAAGAGGTAGCCAGCTCCGGCGAGAGCCGGTCCGAATGCCATGAACCACCGCGGGCCGAACCGCCCGGCCAGTGAGCCAAACCATGACGCCAGGAGGATGTTGACGATGCTGACGGGAAGCAAAGCCAGAGCAGCCACCGTCGCCGGAAACCCGGCAACCTGCTGCAGGAAAAGCACGATGATGAATCCCCCGATCGACAGCGCAGCGTAGACGAAGGCCGTCGCCACATTGCCGACGGCAAAGTTTCGGACGGAGAAGAGGCTGAGCGGCAGGAGCGGCCGCTGTGCGGTCTGTTCCCGCCAAATGAACCCGGCGAGGCACAGGATGCCGAGGACGAAGGGCATCAGAATGAGCGGGCTCCCCCATCCATAGTTGCCTTGTTCGATCAGCGCGTAGACCGGCCCCGCCAGCCCGAGCACGCAGAGTACGGCGCCCGGGTAGTCGATGCGCACCCCCTCCTTGCGAACATCCCTGGCCCGCAGCTCGCCCAACAGATGCAGGGTCACAGCAATGGGCAGGACGTTGATTCCGAAGACCCAACGCCAGCCCACCGAATCGACGAGCACCCCGCCGAGCAGGGGGCCCGCGATGAAAGCCACGGTTGTACCAGCCGTCCACTGGCCGATCGCCTTCGCCCGGGGGGCCTCGTCGAAGTTGGACGTGATCAGGGCCAGGGAACTGGGCACCAGCAAGGCGCCCGCGACGCCTTGGAGCGCCCTGGCCAAGACCAGCACGTCCGCTGTGGGTGCCAGTGCACACATCACTGACGTGGTGCCGAACCCGATGAGGCCTGCCCGGAGAACCACGACGCGTCCGAGCAAATCAGAGAGCGAGCCGGCGACCAGGATGAGTGAACCCAGGGTGATCAGGTAGGCATCGACTACCCATTGCTGCGTTGTTAGTCCGCCGCCCAGTTCACGGGAAATGGCGGGCAGCGCTACGTTGATGACGCTGCTGTCGAGGAACGACACGAAGGACGCGAGAATCGCGATCCACAGCACGAGCCTCTGCGTACGCGTCGACGGTAGGGAACTCACTCTCCCAGTTAACACCCGCGGTTGCCGGACCCAAGCCGGGACACACTCACGCAAGGCAGTACCAGACGACGGCGGCTGTTGGGTCGGTACCCGGCCCGCGCCCCGAGCTGGTGATCGTTCGATGAACATTGGATGTCCTTCAGCTTCCGGCTGTCGCCGGGGACCTAAAATGGGGGGCGGGAGTCTCCGCCTCAACGATCGAACCGGCCAACCCTGGTAACCCCAAGGGACGAAACCACAGCAGAATGCGCCCAGGCTCGCGTGGCCACGCGAAGCATCAACGATGGAGAGCTGCGATGTCGTTTGAGGATGGGATGAATAGGACGCAAGCGGAGGTGGCCCGAGCGGATGTCGCCGGCAGAGCCGCCAAAGAGTCCGTCCCGGGCATCTATGAGTCGGCCCGCCGCGCCGCCGCGGACCGGATGAAACGCATCCTGGGACATGCCAGCACGCGGCTGCTCAAGCGATCCGTGCCGACCAGTCTTGCCGCCGTCACCACAGGCACCGATTGGAGCACATGGCATTTCGTGGCCCAGTCCCTTGGCTGGCCCCTGGAAAACGAGGACGACGGCGCTGCCTTCCTGACTGTCGACGGCCGCATCTGCTTTTACCGCCAGTCCACGACCTTCGGCGGGGACGAATTCCTAAGCGTCGACACCGTTCTGAGCACGTTCGAAGGCGGCAGCGACACGAAAAGGCTGGTCAACCCCAAAGGCCTGGTCCCGGCGTCGGGACGTGTGATCTCGCTGCCGGCCCGCAAACCGGGCAAGGAGCCGGCCTGGATGACCTCCCCCCAGCGCCTTGTCGAATTCAGCGGCAACCACGCCATCGCCCGCTGGCCCCGGACCGCTTTGGACAACCTGGTGAACACTGACTTTGACCGCAAGGGCAAGGCGTGGATCACCTACTCCCGCTGGGACCACCACCAGAGCATTCCGCTGAAGGAGTGGGTCACCGCGACCACCGCTGGACTCCTCGCCCCCGGATCCCCCGCAAGCAAGGAGGCCTAAGGGGCAAGGTCTGGTCTCGGTCCCGCCATTGCCATATCGTTGGGGCACCGATAAGAGTCGACCGGCGGAACTCCGCATCGGAGGTACAAGATGGGAATCATCTCGTCTGGTTTTCATGGAAAACGGCGCACCGGCAATCCAGCGTTACCACCCGGCCAATACGAGACAGCAAGCTTTCCCGTGCTGACGGCAGGCCCTGCACCCTATATCGCCAACGCTGACTGGGAGTTCTTCATTAGAACGGAGACGGGGCAGCGCCGTGCTTGGTCCTGGGAGGAGTTCTTGGCGCTGCCCCAGGTTGATATCCAGACCGATATTCATTGTGTGACCAGCTGGTCCAAGCTGGGTACCTCGTGGCGCGGGGTGTCCCTGGACACCTTGTTCGAGGACGTGGAAACAACATCCGAGTTCACTACAGCTCACTCCTATGGCGGCTATACCACCAATGTCCCGTTGCAGGACCTGCTGGACGGCCAGGCATGGGTGGCCTGGGAATTCGGCGGTGAGCCATTGGAACGGGCCCACGGCGGCCCTGCCCGCCTGCTGGTGCCCCACTTGTACTTTTGGAAGAGCGCGAAATGGATCAATGGCATCGAGCTGATGCCGCACGATGTTGCCGGCTTCTGGGAATCTAACGGGTACCACATCAACGGCGACCCGTGGCGCGAGGAGCGCTACTCATGAGGCAGGACGCATGAGCACCTTGTGGCGCGTCGCCGAGGTTGTCAGCGGCGTTCCCGAAACGGAATCGTCCAGAACCATCGGGCTGCGCGTGGACGGTCTGAACGGCAACCTTGCCGGCCAGCACATCGATATCCGGCTCACGGCGGACGACGGTTACACGGCGGTGCGGTCCTACTCCGTGGCCACCGCCGGCATGGACGAAATCCTGGAGATCACGGTCGACGAATTGGCCAATGGGGAGGTCTCCCCTTATCTGGTCAGAGACCTGATGGTTGGAGACCAGTTGGAGATCCGGGGCCCCGTCGGCGGCTGGTTCGTCTGGCGTCCGACCGACCCGAACCCGGTTCAGCTGATCGCCGGCGGATCCGGTATCGTGCCGCTCATGTCCATGATCCGCGCGCACGAGGCATCCGAGAATCCTTCACAGTTCCGGTTGCTGTACTCGCTCAAATCGCCCGAAACAGGGTTCTATCGGGAGGAGCTGCTCACCTTGGGCCAGGAATCCCCCAAGCTGACCGTCGACCATTTCTATACACGCAAAGTTCCGGCGGGCTGGCCAAGCGCACCGAAGCGACTCACCGCTGAAACACTGCTGGCAAACATCCTGCCCGCGGACGCTGCCCCCGACATTTTCATCTGTGGTCAGACGATGTTTGTCGAAACGGCCACAGAGTGGATGGTGCAGGCGGGCTATCCGACCGGCTCGATCAAAACCGAACGCTTCGGCGGAACGGGAGGAATACGGTGACTGGCAACAACGGCTCCGCTTCCCCGGGTGCTGAGGACCCGCGCTTCGAGGACCCGGACATCGCCGGAACCGCGGGCAATCCAGTACCACACCTTGACGGGAACGCGGCAGCAGGACCGTTATGGGAATTGTTCCGCATTGACATCATTGCAGCGATCGGTCGGTGCAAGAACTGTGGCGCGGTCAGGGTCTTCGGGGAAGCAGCGGTCTACGCCGACGCCCCGGGAATAGTTGTGCGCTGCAGTTCCTGCGGGGGCGTCCTGCTGCGTCTCGTAGAGACTCCGACCAAATTCTGGCTCGATGTCAGTGGACTCAGCTACCTTCAGATCGCCCGGGAGGGCTAGGCACGGGTCTGGTATCCGCACTCCTGCCGTGCTCAAGACTGCAGGACGCGGGCTCCGAGGATAGTTCATGCAGTTACCTCACGAATCAGCACCAGTCAGTCGCCAACAATTTGAAGGCGACGACCTGGCACAGCCACCAAGACGACCGGATGAAGATCGAGTATGGGCTCATTCTGCCGGAACTCCCGGGGCTGCGGTTAGGCTTGCAGACATGGCGATCATCCACCAGGCAGAATTGCAGCCGACGAAACTTGAACTTCTCGAAAAGTGGCTGCCCAGCCAGCCGTGGTTCAAGGAGCCCGGCACGGCAGGGTTGCGCAAAGTGGGTTCCTATCGGTTCGACGACCCCGCCGGCGAGGTCGGCATAGAAACGATCATCGTGTCTGTGGGCAGCTCCACCGTTCAAGTTCCTCTCACGTACAGGGCCCAGCCCCTGGCCGGCGCGGAACCATGGCTGGTCGGAACGATGCAGCATTCGGTTCTCGGAACGAGGTGGGTTTACGATGCCTGCGCCGATCCCATCTACGTGGCGGCATTGGCGGCGAGCATCATGCTGGGCCGGCCGCAAGCTGAGCAATACCTCCAAAAAGGGGGGAAACAAGAACGCCTGGCCCAATCGGTCTTCGTGCAAACCACCGGACCGAAACTCGATGCAGTTCCTGAGGTCTCTTCGGCCACACCGTGCGACACCGACGCCGGCACGGTAGTCGAGTCTGCCGGCCTCCACTTGCTCGTTATCCGGCGGCTGGACCTTAACGGGCAACCCGCCGGCCGGCTCACGCTGACCGGCAGCTGGGAAGGACAAAAGGACAACGTCAAACTCGCCGTCATAAGCGAAGCCTGACACTTTCGTGAGTTAGGTGCGGTCCACTCGATCGTTCTCTCCGGGATGGTTTCTGCCTTCCGGCTGTTCATGGCCGTTCCCGTGCTGTTCCCGCAGCTCCCGCCCGCGGCGGATGTCTTCTTCCTCGCGGGCCTGGAGCTTGTCGCTCTGTTTCGTGTCCCGTGGTGGCAGCTGAATGGTCTCTTCGGCCTCGATGCCGGCCTGGAGCTGCCGTCCACGCTCCATCTCGGCGTCGAACTCGGCACCGAACAGCAGAGACATGTTCAGGATCCAGAGCCACAGCAGCGAGATGATGACGCCGCCGATCGCACCATAGGTCTTCTCGTAGCTGTTGAAGTTGGCCACGTAGAAGGCGAAGGCCAGGGACGCAAGCAGGAAGATCACCAAGGCGATTGCGGATCCCAGGCTCATCCAGCGGAACTTGGGCTGCTTTACGTTCGGGGTGGCGTAGTAGAGGATGGCGATCGCGAGGATCACGAGCAAGAAGATGACGGGCCACTTGAGAATATTCCACGCCGTCAGGACGGCCCCGCCGAGGCCGATCGCATTGCCGACGGCCTCGGCCACCGGCCCGCTCAGCACGAGCATTGCTGAGAGCACGAGGACGATCAGAACGGTGGCAATCGTGACGCCCAGCATCGTGCCCCGAAGTTTAATAAAGGGCCGGCCCTCGTCGATTTCGTAGATCCTGTTCATTGCCCGGCCAAACGCACCGACGTAGCCGGACGCGGACCAGAGGGCGGTGAGGATGCCGATAACCAGGGTGAGTCCGGCAGCGGAGGAGCTGCTGAGTTGCTCGACCGGCTGGCGGATCGCGTCCACCGTGTCACCGGGCGCGAATCCCTGGACGATCTCCAGAAGGGCGGATGTGGTCTTCTCGGCCTGCCCGAAAATGCCCAGCAAAGACACCAGGGCCAACAGCGCCGGGAAAATGGAGAGCACCGAGTAGTAGGTCAGGGCTGCGGCGAGATCCGGGCACTGGTCCTTCGTGAATTCACGCAGGGTCTTCTTGGCGATGTACTTCCAGGAGGGCTTGGTGACGTCGGCGGGGCTGTCCGGTTTGCGGGAGTCGTCCGGAGCGGGCGCAGTACGGGCCTTGGCAGTGCTGCTCTCGTCCGTTTCGGCGTCGGTCATGGAGTCATTTTCTGCCTTGGCAGGGTTCTTGGCCATGGAAAATCCTTCTTGGGGTTAAGCGAAGTGGCCGGCCGCCCAGCGCATCAGCGAGGGCAGCCGGCCGAATTCAGATGTGGCCTCAGGCCTGCTGAACGTTGCCCTTGGCTTCTGCGGTCCGATCCTTCACGTCCGCCACAGCCGTCTGACCGTCCGCCTTGAGATGATCGGTGGCGTCCGCGGCAGTGGCCTTGACGTTCTCCATGGCTTCCTGGGCGGGTTCCTTGAGTCCCTCGGCCACGTGCTTGGCGGCGTCCGTCAGTTCCGTCGTGAGTGGCTCGGCGGCGGACTTGAGGGCATCAGCAGCTTCACGCTCCTTCTGGCTGGCCGGGATCAGGGAGGACACCAGCAGTCCGGCGCCAAAGGCGATCAGCCCGGCAGCCAGCGGGTTCCCCTGGGTCTTGGCCTTCAGCTGTGTCGGCGCGGCCGCGACTGCGGAACCCGCGTCACTCACGTGCGCGCCCGCGCTTCCGGTGGCGGAGTGGACGTGGTCGGCGGTGTGGTCGGCGGCTCCCATGACTTTCTCCTTCACTCCGAAGACGGCATCTTTGACTCTGTCGGTTTGCCGCTGGACGATGTGCGACGGCGTGACCTTGTCAGCGACGGCATCCACGTTTGTGCCCAGGCGGGCGCGGGTTGCTTCAATATCTGCTCGGATGACATCCGGATTTTCACTCATCGTGTTTCCTCGCTGGATCTAAGAGTTGGGTTTAAGTGTCGGCGGGATTTCCTGCAGGGTCTCGGCGGTCCTCGGCATGCCCTTGATCGCGTTAAGTTCCTTGCGGCCCATGGTTGCCAGGACGGCGGCGGCAATTGCCCAGATGACTGCGACAACAACACCGGACCAACCCAGCCCCATCAGGTTCCCCAGCGCCCACCAGAGCGCCAAAGACAGGAACAGGAGCACAAAGTGGCCCGCGACGCCGGCGCCGGCCAGCATGCCGGTGCCTTTGCCGGCCCGGGTGGCGGACTGCTTGAGTTCGACCTTGGCTAGTTCCACTTCCTGCCGCATCAGGGTGGACATGTCCCGGGTGACTTCACCCAGCAGGTCACCTAGGGAAGACGTTTCCGCCTTCGCGTGGGCGGCGGTGGGAGGCATTTCGCTGCTCATCGACGGCCGCCGTCGAAGGGGTCATCGCGGGACGGATCAGCCGACCGAAGGGGCTCGCCGACCATGGGCTCTGTGGCCCTGCGGCCCGGCCCGGCGTCATGGAGTGGATCGGCAGTGCCCAACTCGGAGTCCAGGGGATTCGGAGGGTAGGTGTCCGCGAAGCCCGCCGTCGTGGTTTGCGGAGCCGGCATCTGCACCGGCGGCGGCGGAACCGCTACGCCGGTATCGGGGATCCGGCCGGCGGCGGACGTTCCGGTAGCGGTGGTGCCCGTGGTTTCGGGGGCTCCGGCGCTCAGGCTGCGGCTGAGACGCCCGGCCAGTACACCGGCTCCGGCCGCGAGCAGGAGGAACGTGCCCGGGCGCTGGCGTGCAAAGGTTTTGACCTCGGTCAGCAGCGAACCCGGATCCCGGTCATCGAGCCATGACGCAACAGCGGCGGACCGCTCGGCGGCTTGGCGGACGACGTCGGTGGCCACGCCCGGCTGCTCGGAAGCAGCAGCCATGGAATGCAGTTCGCCAGCGACGGCTCTGAGGCCTTCGGCAACCTTCTGCTGCTGGGTTCCGGCCTGCTCAGTGAGATCTGACTTGGCCTGGTGCAGCAGGTCCCGGGCATTGGTCTTGACCTCGGCGGCGACGTGGACTGCTTCCGTCTTGGCCGTCTCGGCGACGTTTTGGGCCGCATCTGTTGCGTGGCGCTTTACGTCCGCCGCTTCTTCCCTCGCTGTCTCCTGTTTTGAGACAGCACGTTCCGTACCGTGAGCGGGCACCACGCCAACTTGAGGGGGCGCCACGCCATCTTGAGGGGGCACCACGCCATCGCCGGTGTACTGGTCCGTGGATGCTTGGGGTGTTGCCTGGGCCCATGGGTTCTGTGTCATCGTTGCTCTCTTTCAGGAGGGGTCCGCGTGGGATCGTGATCGTGTCTAGCGGTACCGGATGAAATTAGTAAGCACGGTTACTAACTAGATAGTAAGCACACTTCCTATGCTGATCGCAAGGCCTTGCCGAATTTCAAACGGGGGCTTATCGCGAAAAGCGCGCAGAGTGCGGTCTTGTGCGTGAAAGTAGTAAGCATACTTGCCAAATAGATGCACGGCGTGCTTACTGTGGAGGTGGACGCCGGCTTAGTTGGCGCCGTCCCTGACACCGCGATTTCGTCGCCACCCCAATCAGGAAGGCTCTCTTAGTGATCCTCGCCCCTGAGCCCCACGCCCGGGACGCTTACCGGCTTCTGACCGCAGCGGCCCGTCTGGTCCAACGCCTCCACGACGATGCGCTGGCACCGTTGGGACTGACGCGTGCCGCTGTCATCGCCTTGGAAGCCGTGGCACCCCGGCCCATGTACCAGGAACAGCTCGCCGCAAAGGTTCATGTTCAAAGCCAGACACTCGGGCGCGTTCTTGCGCGCCTGGAGGAGGGAGGGCTGGTCACTAGGACACGCAACCCCGCCGACCGGCGCCAATTTCAGGTCCAGATTTCCGAGGCCGGAAACGCCGCCCTGCAAGCGGCCTCCGAGGCTGAGCGTGCGGCCGTGCCTGCGGACTTCGACGGGTGGGAGACCCTGTCGGAACAACTCGCCCGGTTTGTGGATTTCTTCCAGACTCCACGAACGGGAATTCCAGGCTCCAGCGCCCCCTCGGCGCCCAAGCCTGGCCCCGAAGCTTCATTGAACTAGCCTCCCGCGGCTGGATCCCGCTCGGCCTGCCGCCCCTGGTACGCACGGCCAGCGCCCGCTTCGATTGCAGGCAAGACGGGCGACGGGACAGCCGCAGCAGCAGGCAGCGAGACCGGGTATTGCACGACAGTACGCATGCTGATTAAATCGCGGTTACGGCCGCATTCCACGACCGGTCTACCGAAAGGAAGTACAGTAATGGGAATTCTCGCGTTCCTCATTCTCGGCCTTATCGCAGGAGCTATCGCCAAGGCGGTCCTTCCCGGCCGGCAGGGAGGCGGCTGGGTGATCACACTCGTTGTTGGCGTCGTAGGCGCAATCCTCGGCGGCTGGATAGGTTCGTTGATCTTCGGCGGAGGCCTCGCTGACTTCTTTGACCTGCGGACCTGGCTCCTCGCCATCCTCGGGGCCGTTATTGTGCTCCTGGTCTATGGGGCCCTTGCCGGCCGCCGAAGCAGGGCATAGCAGGCTCGGGCGCAAAGTCCTCCCGCTAAGGCGTTCTTGGGCTCCGTAGACTGCTGCTGGCTGGTTCTGTAAGACCCCGGCAACAGGGTCTTACAGAACCGCAACGCCGGCTGGCCGGCGCCACCCCCGCCGCTCCGCGCCGCAGCCACCTCGGGAACCAGAGCAAGGAGATAGACATGGAAAACTTGTTCCGCCGCACCGGCATCGACGTGCCCGAACCAGTCCGGCGCTTCCTGCAGGGCGAGACAGATGCCTGGCTAAGAGTCGAGGAGTACCGGGACGGAAACACCTTGGTCGTCCGAACCGATATTCCCGGCATCGACCCCGACAAGGACATCGATATCACCGTCACCGACGGCACCTTGCAGATTGCTGCCCGGCGCACGGAACCCGCCCACAAGGATCAACCGGGTTACCGGAGCGAAGTTCGCTACGGCGAATTTTCGCGTAGCGTCCCGCTGCCCCGCGGCGCGAACCCTGAGGCTGTTGAGGCAAGCTACATCGACGGTGTCTTCGAAATCCGCGCCCAGCTTCCGGAGCAGTCCGAAACGTCCGCCACGAAAGTCCACGTCTCCCGCGGTGGAGCCCAGTCACCGGAAGCACCCGAAACTACGTGACCTGACCCGCACGACAGAGCGGAAGCAACCCGATGACAATCAAGGTCAACAACGCGGGTCTACGTCATGCCCGGCAGCTGATCAAGGACGCGAGGCTTGCCCGGGATACCCGGGATGACTGGAGCGAGCATGCCCCCGACGCCGACCAGGAAAACGCGTTCATCGACAAGTACGGCTACACAGAGTACGGCTCGTGGCATCTGGGCGAAGACACGGAAGAAACACACGACACCAAGGGACGTTGCAGCTTTCCCTTTGGGGATTTTCGGCGGCTGCACCGCTGCGCGATTCTTGCCATCGAGAGCCGAGCCGCCCAGAACGACCACAACGACATCGCCAAAGCAGCTAAGTCCCTCCTCGACGAACTCGACAAGAACTAGACCCGGGCTCGTCTGGCCTTCGGGCGGCTCTGGCGGGGCTCTCCCCCGGGCCCTCCGATCCAGCTATGGCCTCTTGCCTGTGGCAGTGCCAGTATGTTGGGCATCAGGCTCAATCAAGACACCCCGGCCCGGGCAGAAGGGACGCACGGTCATGACCTACATCAACAACTTCGGCGATGTGGGACAAGGCGACGTCGCTGTGGCCGGCGGCAAGGGTGTCGGACTGGGCGGCCTCACGCAGGCCGGGCTGCCGGTTCCTCCGGGGTTTGTGCTGAACACCGCAGCCTATGAGGATTTTGTGGCCGCCAACCACCTCGAGGCGGGCATCCGTGAGCTGGCCTCGCTGTCGCCGCAGGCTGCGCCACAGGACTACGAGGACGCCTCGAAGCGGATCCGCGCCCTATTCACCGGCGGCACCGTGCCCGCAGGGATCGCAACGGAACTCAGCGCTGCTTACAGTCGCCTCGGCAACGGGGATTCCGCTGTGGCGGTGCGCTCCTCCGCCACGGCCGAGGACCTCGCCTCGGCCAGCTTCGCCGGGCAACAGGAAACCTACCTCAACATCCGCGGAGCGGAGGCTTTGGCCGCGGCCGTGACCGATTGCTGGGCTTCCCTGTGGACGGCGCGTGCCATGGCATACCGGGCCCGTGAGGGCATCGGCCCGGACGCGGTGCGCCTCGCGGTGGTGGTCCAGCAGATGGTCGAGGCCGAGGCTGCCGGGGTCATGTTCACCGCCAATCCGGCGAACGGGCGCCGCGACCAGATCGTGATCAGTGCCGCGTGGGGTCTGGGTGAGTCCGTGGTCAGCGGTACGGTGACCACGGATGACGTGGTCGTCAAAGCCGGTACGGGCTGGGTGCTGTCGCGCCGTACCGCTGACAAGGAGGTCATGACTGTCTATGCGGACCACGGCACGCGGGAGCAGCCGGTGCCGGCGGCGCGGCGTCGTCAGCCCGTCCTGGACAACCAGGCGGCGGCCGTACTGGCCGGCTATGGGACACGGATTACTGATCATTTCGGGACGCCGCAGGACATCGAGTGGGCACGGGCCGGCGGCGAGTTCTTCATCCTGCAATCCCGGCCGATCACGGCGTTGCCTGAACCAGCGGCTGACACCCCGGACGTCTGGACGGTGCCCTACCCGAAGGGGCTGTACTTCCGGGCCAGCATCGTGGAACAGTTGCCCGACCCGCTCTCGCCGCTGTTTGCCGACCTCATTGACGGCTCGGTGGCCCGTTCGCTGCGAGCCCTGATGGCCGAGGCCGTCGGCAAGAACGTCATCCGCGACGACGACGTGGGACTGCCCACCATTAACGGCTATGCCTATTACTTCTACCGCACCTCGGGAATGTGGCGGGTGATGGGCAAATCGCTGACCGCCGTACGGGCGCTGGTCCGCGGCAAGGCGCACATGGGTGTGGCCGGCTGGCGGGAATTTTCGCATCCGCGCTACGAGCAGGTGATCAAGGACTGGTCGGCCACGCCCGTCGAGGAGCTCTCCGGAGGGGAACTGTTCGAGGGTGTGCAGGCGTTGCTGGACGCAGGCACCGTGTACTACACGGCCGTGCAGTCAATCATTCCCATCGCCGCGACAAGCGAAATCTCCTTCCGGACGTACTACGACAGGTTCGTACGGCGCAACGGAGATCCCCCCGCCCAGACGTTCCTCCTCGGCTACGACAGCGAACCCATCCGGGCGGAGAAGTCGCTGTACGACCTCGCAGCCTGGGCCCGGGAAGTTCCGGAGCTGGCTCCGACGCTGCTCAACGAACCCACAGCGGCACTGGTGGAGTCGCAGCGCACCGGGATCCCGCCGGCAGGTGTGGACCAGGCGCTCTGGCAGCAATGGCATTCCCGCTTCCAGGACCACCTCGGCCGGTTTGGCCATGCGGTCTACAACTTGGACTTCGTCAGCCCGGTGCCGGCCGACGATCCCTCAGCCCTGCTGGAGACGGTGAAGTTCTACCTGCGGGGACAGGGCAATGACCCACACGCGCGACAACGGCTGTCGGCCGAGCGCCGGGAGGACCAAACCAACCAAGCGGTCACCCGGCTCGGGCCGAAGCGCAAGGCCGCGTTCCTCCGGTTGCTCCGGTGGGCTCAGAACGCCGCCCCGATCCGCGAGGACGCCCTGGCCGACGTCGGCCTGGCCTGGCCGCTGCTGCGGCGGATGCTGCTCGAACTGGGTCGACGGCTGGTTGACTCCGCCGTCATCGCCGAGCCTGCCGATGTGTTCTGGCTGCGCCGCCAGGAGCTGCAAAGCGCCGTCGATTTCGGCCTCGCCGCGCCGGGCGCACCAGCGGCAGTAGCAATTACCGGAGCGGATCGGCCCGTCCGCGCCGACGCCGTCGAGAAGCGCAAGATGCTCTGGCGAGGCCAAGCCAGGGCCGCCGCCCCGCAACTGCTCCCGGAAAGCCGGTGGATGGAGGGGGCCTTCGGGAAAATGATGCCCGCAGGCTCTCAGGACCAGCTGGGCGACATCATCAAAGGCATCGGCGCCAGCGCGGGCCGGGTCACCGCGCCGGCCCGCATCCTGAGAGGGCCCCAGGATTTTTCCCTGATGGTGCCCGGAGACGTCCTGGTCGCCCGCATCACCACCCCCGCATGGACCTCGCTGTTCGCGATGGCCTCCGCCGTGGTCACCGACGTCGGCGGACCATTGAGCCACAGTTCGATCGTGGCCCGGGAGTACGGCATCCCGGCCGTGCTCGGCACCGGGGTGGCCACCCAGCGGCTCACCAGCGGCCAGCGGATCCGCGTGGACGGCGACGCCGGCACTGTCACGATGGAGGATCCGGCCGTTACGCAGGGGCCATGACCGGCGGCCTTCAGAACGCTCCTGCCGCCGGCAAGTGCTCGCTCAGCCTCGGTAGCTGTCCCCCATCAGCCATCCTGCCTGCCTACAGCGGCCCGAGTTCTGCCGACCGCGGTGGATTTGCGCCCTTCCGGGAGCACGTGATCGCCGCCGCGCGGTTGGCGTACGAGGCGACTGCGTGCAGCTGATCCAGGGCCAGGGTCTGCAGTTTTTGTCTTCCCTCCGCCCCGAGCGCTTCGAGTTGGGCGAGTCCGGAAATAAGCCCTGCCATGAAGGAGTCGCCGGCCCCCACGGTATCTGCCACTTGGATGGGTTCAGCTGCCATCTCCACCCGCCCCTTCCCGGAGAGGATGATCGGGCCGGCCGCTCCGCGCGTCAGTGCCACGACCGCCGGTCCCAGTTCCAGCCAGGCCGGCAGGGATTCCTCCGGGGTCCGGTCCGGGTAGAGCCAGCTCAAGTCTTCGTCGCTGGCTTTGACAATGTCGCTGGCTGCCACGAACATTTCCGCCTGCCGGCGTGCGGCAGCCGCATCGGGGCTGATTGCAGGCCGGCAGTTGGGATCGTAACTGACCGTAGCGTGCTCCCGGGCGGCCTGTACCAGGACAAGGGTGGCCTGCTCCCCCGGCGGGAGCACCGTGGCGATTGATCCCGTGTGGACGTGGGTGGACCCTTTGACGGCGGCGAGGGCTGGCAGGGATGCCCCATTAATTGCCCACGTGATCTTGAAGGTGTATTCGGCGGCACCGTCGGAACCCAGAGTGGCGAGGGCCGTTGATGTGAGTGCGGTTCCGCCGTTGATCACCTGGACGCCGTTCGCCTGCAGATGCTCTTCGAGCATGAGCCCGTGCGGGTCGGCGCCATAGTGGGTCACCAGGTTCGTCCGGAGGTCGAGGCGCGCAGCCCCTACTGCCACGTTGAGGGGGCTGCCGCCGGGGTGGGCCTCGATTCCGGCAGGCCCGCGGCGGTCGCTGATGATGTCGACGAGTGATTCGCCGATGACCGTCAGGCTGCTGTCCCCCGCGGCGGGCGAGGCGTCCGTGGCGTACATCAGCGGCCCGGGTAGACGACGGCTTTGAGCTGTCCGGCCTGCTTGCCCGCTTTGAATGCTTCCTCGGAATCGGCGAGGGCGAACTTGCCGGTGACCAGGATGTCCAGGTCCACCTTCCCGTCCGCGATCAGCTGGATGGCCAGCGGCCATGTGTTGGTGTAGCGGAAGACGCCGGAGAGCCAGATTTCGCGGTTCTGGATGTAGGAGACGGGGAGTTCGACGTCGTCGGCCCCGAGTCCCACCAGGATGACCCGGCCGGCCGGTCCTACGGCTTTGATTCCGGAACGGACAGCCTGCGGGGCCCCGGAGGCGTCGATGAACGCATCGACGTCGAGCCCTTCGACACTGTCCGTCAAGGCGTTCAGGGCATGGGTGGCGCCGTGTTCCAGGGCGAACGCCAGCCGGTCTTCGGCGATGTCCGAGACGTAGATTTCGGTGGCGCCGAAGGCGCGGGCTGCTTGAGCGGCGATGATGCCGATGGGGCCAGCCCCGGCGATCAGGACCCGGCTGCCGGGCTTGATCTGGGCGCGTTCGCAGGCCCAAAGGCCGACGGAGAGCGGCTCGATGAGGGCTGCCGCCTCGTCGCTGACGCTGTCCGGGATGTCGTAGGCGAAGTCGCTCTGGATCTTCACGTATTCGGCGAAGGCTCCGTCGATCGGCGGGGTGGCGTAGAACTCGATGTCGGGGCACAGGTTGTAGCGTCCGGCTTTGCACTGCTTGCATTTGCGGCAGGGCCGCTGGGGTTCGACGGCGACCCGCTGGCCCACACGTGACGGGTCGACGGCGCTTCCGACGGCGGCGATCCGTCCGGAAAGCTCGTGGCCGAGGATCAGCGGATGGTCCACGACGTAGTCCCCGATCCGGCCGTGCTCGTAATAGTGGACGTCGCTGCCGCAGACGCCGACGGCGGAGACCTGCACCAGGACCTGATCCGCGTCCAGCTGCGGGACCGGCAGGGTTTCCATGGCCATGTCGCCCTGGCGCTGGAGGACTGCGGCGCGCATGGTGGCGGGCACGTCCGGATGTCCGGCGGTGCGGGACTGCGTGGTTGATGTTGTCATCGAAGGAGTCCTTTACTAATCGAAGAGGTGGCCGGCTATTTGACGGCGCCGAGGGAGAGGCCCTGGACGAGTTTGTCCTGGGCGGCGAAGCCTGCGAACAGCACCGGCAGGGAGATCACGACGGCGGCGGCGCAGACTTTGGCGAGGAACAGGCCCTGGCCGGAGACGAAGCCTGTGAGGAAAACCGGGGCGGTGCCGGCCACGACGCCGGTGAGGACCCGGGCCAGGAGGAGTTCGTTCCAGCTGAAGATAAAGCAGATCAGGGCGGTGGCCGCGATGCCCGGCATTGCCACGGGGGCGATGACCTTCCGAAGCGTGAGCAGCAGGGTGGCGCCGTCGATCTGGGCGGCTTCGAGCATTTCGACCGGCACTTCGGCGAGGAAGGAGCGCATCATCCATACGGCGATGGGCAGGTTCATCGAGGTGTACATCAGCACCAGGAACCAGATGTTGTCCAGCGCGCCGGCGGTCTTGGCGAAGAGGTAGAGCGGCAGGACAGCGGCCACGACGGGCATCATCTTCGTGGAGAGGAAGAAGAACATGACGTCGGTCCACTTTTTCACCGGCCGGATGGACAGGGCGTACGCGGCCGGAATGGCCAGCAGCAGAACCAGGACGGTGGAGAAGATCGAGGCGGTGGCGGAGTTGATCAGCGACGGCCACGGGCTGACGCCGGATGTGGCTCCGAAGAACTCCTTGTAGGCGTCCAGGTTAAGGTCGGCGGCAATGGAGGGCGGGTTCGTCGCGGCGTCGATTTCCGAGTGGAACGATGTCAGGATCATCCACAGGACCGGTACTGCGAACAGCAGGGCCAGGAGCCAGGCTGCGATCCCGGCGGCCGTGTTGTTGCGGGTGGGGTCCATGCGCGACTTGCCTCGGCGCCGGGAATCCGTGGTCGGAGCGGGCGGGGCGGGGACTGATGACCTGGGCTCGGCCGGGGTGAGGGTGCTCATCGTGCTGCCTCCTTCTTGAAGAGCGAGAATACGGTGCGGAGTGCGAAGGTCGCCACGACGATGGTGCCGATGACCACCACGACGCCGGCGGCTGAGGCCAGGCCATATTCGTTGGCGTAGTAGAACGTCTCGTAGATGGCGTAGGGCAGGTTGGCCGTGCCCAGGCCGCCGGAGGTGATGACGAAGGTGGCGTCGAAGTTCTGCACGATGTAGATGGCTCCGAGCAGTCCGCCGAGTTCCAGGTACTGGCGCAGGTGCGGCAGCGTGAGGTGGCGGAAAATATCCCAGGGACGTGCCCCGTCCATTTGTGCGGCTTCGACGGTATCCATCGGACGGGACTGGAGACCGGCAAGCAGGATAAGCATCATGAACGGGGTCCACTGCCAGACCAGCGACAAGATGATGGCCATCAGGGGTGCCTGGGACAGCAGGTCAGGCTGGGGCGGGGTGTCACTGCCGAAGAGCGACCAAACCCAGGTCAGGGTGCCGTTGATCAGGCCGTAGACGGGGTTGAGGATGGCATGCTTCCAGATGAGGGCCGCGGCAACCGGAACGATGAGGAACGGTGCGATCAGCAGGGTCCGGGCCAGGCCGCGGCCGATGAACTTCTTGTCCAGGAGCAGGGCCAGGCCGAGGCCAAGGACCAGGCTGGCCAGAACCACCGAGACGGTCTCGATGATGGTGGTGACGATCGCCTGCAGCATGTAAGGGTCGGTGACAACCTGGATGTAGTTCTCAAAGCCGGCGAATCCGGTCTTGTCTGGGCTCAGGCTGTTCCAGTTCATGAACGAGATGATCAGGGTCACCACGAACGGAAGCTGGGTGACGACGATGAGGAAGACCAGGGCCGGCAGCAGCGGTGCACGCCGTGCCCAGTCCATGGCACGTTCCCGCGCCCTGGCGTTCTTGGAAGGTTTGGCTGTCTCGCTCCCGTGGCGGGAGACGCGCGCCGTTGCGGTAGTCATGATGTTCTCCTGCGGTTCGGTTGTTGCTACTTGTACTTGTCGCCGACTTTTTGTGCGGCTTCCTGGCCCTTGGCCACCGCGTCGGCGACGGAGCCCTGGCCGGCGATGGCGGAGCTGACGCCCTGGGACACCCGTGTGCCCAGGGCGGCGAACTCGGGAATACCGACAAACTGGATGCCGACGGCCGGCCGCGGCTGGACACCGGGGTTGGTCGGATCGGCGTTCTCAATGGCAAAGCGTTCGGCTTTGAAGAACGGTGCGGCCTTCTGGAACTCGGCGTTCTCGTAGGTGGAGATGCGCTTGCCGGACGGGACCTTGGACCAGCCGAGCTTGGACGCGACGAGCTCCTCGTACTTCTTCGAGCTGGCCCAGGCGATGAACTTCCCGGCAGCGTCCTGCTTCTTGGAAGCCGCCTGCATGGCCCAGGACCAGGTCCACAGCCAGCCCGAGGACTTGGTCTCTTTTACCGGGGCCTGTGCGTAACCGATCTTTCCCTTCACCGGGGAGGCGTCGGCTTCCAAAGCGCCGGCTGCGGAGGTGGCGTCGTACCACATGGCGACCCTGCTCTGGCTCATGTTGTTCAGGCACTCGGTGAAACCGGCCTGCGCGGCCCCCGCTTCACCATGCTCTCGCACCAGCTTCGTGTAGAACTCCGTGGCTGCAGTGAATTCGGGAGCGTTGACCTTCGCATTCCAGTCCTTGTCGAACCAGGTCCCGCCGAAGGTGTTCACCACCGTGGTCAGCGGCGCGAAAACCTGGCCCCAGCCGGGCTGGCCGCGCAGGCAGATGCCCTTCATCCCGGGCGCTGCGCCGTCAGCCTTGGCGGCCAGGGCCGCGACTTCGTCCCATGTCGGCTTCTCCGGCATGGTCAGGCCCTTGGCATCGAAAATGTCTTTCCGATACATCAGGAAGGAGGACTCGCCGTAGAACGGTTCGCCATAGAGCTTGCCGTCCTTCCCGGTCAGGGAAGCGGTGTAGGCCGGCAGGATGTCCGCCTGGTTGAACTCGGCATCCTGGGCCACGTTGTCCAAGGGCGCCAGCCACCCGTTGGCGGAGTAGAACGGGATCTCATAGTTGGAAAGTGACGCGATGTCGTACTGTCCGGCCTGGCTCGAAAATTCCTGGCTGATCTTGGCGCGGACGTCATTTTCCGGCAGGACGGTGAAGTTGACCCGGATGCCGGTGTCCTTCGTGAAGTTAGCAGCGGTGAGCCGCTGCAGGTCCTCCATCTGCGGGTTGTTGACCATCAGGACATTAATGCTGTTCGGATCGCCTGCGGAATTGCCGCCGCCGGCGCCTGCACAGGCCGAGGCGCTCAGCGCCACGCACAGGGCACCTGCGGCCAATGCGGGAACGCGTAATTTTGCGCGCATTCAAGGACTCCTTTGTTCTTCAGGGGGTGCAATGCTGCCCTACTCCGACTGCTGTGTCAGGTGCGGGGCGGTGAGCGGGACTAGGGGCTTGATGCCGGGTGCCCCGCTGATGTTCCTCAAGATTAGGCTTGTGGCATAGGGCACAACTAGCGTCGTGGTTGCTGGTTTCTGATACTAATTTTCCTGAACGGTCACGGGCCGGGCGCTACTCTGGGAGGGGGCGGCCAAGGTGCCGTCCATAATTCATGATCCGAACTCATGGGAGAACCAGGATGAGCACGGCGGACCCGAGCGACGGCGCAACGGCCAGGCTTGCCGAAAGACTGCTGGGGATGCGGGCCAACCGGGAGGTGATTCCGGAAGACCCCAACCATTCCGTCCGTTGGCACGAGCACGATTACCCCAGCCCGGTTGCACGTTGGAACTACCATCCTGAATACGAACTGCACCTGATCCGGAAAGGCACCGGAAAGTTCATCGTGGGAGACCACATCGGCACTTTCGAGGCCGGACACCTCGCCCTGGTGGGTTCGGGGCTGCCGCACGACTGGGTCAGCGACCTCGAGCCCGGAGAAGTGCTTCAGGGCAGGGACGCCCTCATTCAGTTCGACGGAAAATGGGTTGAGCAGGCTGCCTCGATTCTCCCGGAAATGGCCGAGGTCAAACCCCTGCTGGAACAGTCCTCGCGCGGCATCGAGTTCCTGGGGCGATCAGCCACGGCCGCCGCGGCTTCCCTCGAAGCGATGGGAACTTCCACCGGGTTGCAGCGGCTTCACCATCTCTTTGACGTGTTGGCGATCCTTTCGCGCGCGCCGCAGGAGGAACGGCGCTACCTCGCCGACGAATGGTTTCGGCCTCAGCTGGACGGCCAGGGCGCGGCCGTGGTGGACATAGTCCTCGAGTACGTGTTCGGCAATCACGCCGGCAGCGTCAGGATGTCCGAAGCTGCGGCGCTGGTGGGAATGTCGGAGCCCACGTTTTCGAAGTATTTCAAGCGCGCAACCGGCCAGAATTTCAGCGACCTCGTGCGCAAACTTCGTCTGGCCCACGCCCGCCGCCTGCTCGAGCAGAGCGACAAATCCATCTCCGACATCTGCTACGAAGTGGGTTTCACGAACCTTTCCAATTTCAACCGGCATTTCCGCAACGACGCCGGCGAAACTCCCCGGGAGTATCGTCAGCGAGTACAGAACTGACGGTCGCAGCACGGGGTTCTGCATGGTCACACCCCGGCGGGCGTGATCTGGACTCCCTGGCCCGGCGATGGGCATCGGCGGTAGATTGTGGCTGATAGTCGCTGCCGCCAGTTCGACGACGGGTGCGGATAACAGCCAAGCGCCACCGACCTGAAGGAGATCTTCATGGGCAAGCTCACTGTCACCGCTTTTACCACCCTGGACAACGTCGCCGAGGAGCCCCAGCTCTGGACAGGCCCGTTCTTCAGCGACGCCACCGCGGCTTTCAATGAACAAGTGCTGGCCGCGGCGGACTCAATGTTGCTCGGCCGGGTCACCTATGACGGATTCGCCGCCTCCTGGCCGTCGCGGTCGGGCGACTTCACCGCCGATAAGTTCAACGCCATGCCGAAGTATGTCGCGTCAACCACCATGGACCACGCGGACTGGAACAACAGCACGATTATCGCCGGCGACATACCCGGCCGGGTCCGCGCGCTTCGCGAACAAGAGAACGTGATCGTTTGGGGAAGCCCGACGCTCGTCAAGACGCTCATGAAGGAGAGCCTCGTCGACGAGTACATTCTGCTGGTCTCCCCCATCGTGCTCGGGCATGGCAAGAAGATGCTGCCGGAGGACGGCACCCGGCACACTCTGCACATCGTCGAACTTGAGCTCCTCGAAGGCGGGATGCTGGCACTCCGGATGGCACCGGCAGCGGTCTGAGTCCTGAGCCCATCGGAAGATAGGCCTAGCTATCCAGTTTGGGTGCTGCGCGGACGTGGGCGCGTTGGCCTTGCCTTCCGATGAGGCCGAGGTATTCGACGGGACCGGCGCTGTGGAGCCGAACCAGCACCGCACCGCCTCCACAGGACACGGACATCACCCACCAGCCGAGGCGACAGCCACTCTCGCGGACATCACCCGGAGCCTGGATTCGGCCGCATGGAGCATCAGGACTAGGGAGGAGATCACGCGCACACTCCCTGGTCCCGGTGGCCGAGCCATTCCGTTGCACGACGTCGTCGTGCAGGCCACCCGACACCCCTGACCTGGCCACTGCGGCGTCGGGAGCCTCCTGTTCCGTCGGCGGCGTTAGTCCCCCGAGCCTGTACCGTCCGGCAGGCTGGCATCTACCGGGAAGGTCATGAACGCCGGCGTCTCGTATGGATGCGCGGACAGCGCGGCGTCGACGACGGCGGCGCGCCGGGAGCGCGGGTAAATCGCCTCGATCCGGGTTTCCGGCACCTCCTCGGGCTCATTGACGGCGCCGATGGTCGGGGTCGCGCCCGGCAGCGGTGTGAAGCGCCCGGTGCCGTCGAGGCTGAACGAGCAGTGCGAGTAGTTGCCCAGCCTGCCCGCCCCGGCGTCGCCAATGGCCTGCCGGACCGCGTGCGCAGCTTCGGTGGGGACGTAGATGACCAGACAATCCATTGGCTCCATGCCAGAAAGTCTGCCACCCCCGTAAAAGTCATGATTAAATTTCGCTGCGGTCTTTGGTGCTCAGGTTCAGTCCCGGGAGTCGCCGTCTGGCGGGATGATTGCTGCGGTCCGCGGATGGGCTGGAGCCGTTTCGATCGGACGCTTGTTGGTGGTACTCCAGCTGCTGAGGAAGTCGAGTTGCTCTTGGGCATGGCTTTCCGGTTCCGCAGTGTAGGCAATGAGAGTCAGACCCGTTCCCGGGAACTCCAACGAATCGCCTGTGAGTTCGATGTCCCCGATCAGTGGGTTGTGCAGTGTCTTGCGGGCTGAGCGGTGGAAGCGGACGTTGTGCCGTGCCCAGCGTGTCGAGAATTCCGTGCTTCCAGTGGCAAGGTCACCAACTAGGCTGTTCAATGCCCTGTCGTGCGGGTTGCGTCCTGTTTCGGCGCGGAGGGCGGCGGCGAGATCATCTGCGATCGTGTCCCATTCGAGAAAGAATTCCTGGGAGCGCGGGTCGAGGAACATGAACCGTGCGAGGTTCAGCGGCAGGCTCTCGGGGCTGAGAATGCCGGCGTAGAGGGCGAAGCAGAGGCCATTGGCGGCGAGGACGTCCATGCGTGAGTTGCGGACGTATGCGGGCGTGCCTGTCATGCCGGCCAGGATCCGTTGAACGCTGGGGCGCACTTCTGCCCGTGCCCGGCGTGTTCGGGATGCCGGCGCCGGCGTGGCCGCCCTGGCCAGGTCGAGCAGGTGGGCTCGTTCAGCCTCGTCGAGGTGCAGGGCGCCTGCGAGTGACTCGAGGACACTCTCGGAGACTCCCCGCAGGTTCCCCCGTTCGAGCCGGGCGTAGTATTCCGTGCTTACGCCGGTGAGCATGGCCACTTCCTCGCGCTTGAGGCCGGCCACCCTCCTCGTTCCGCCGTAGGCGGGCAGCCCGGCCTGGGCCGGAGTGATGCGCGACCGCCGGCTCATGAGGAACTCGCGGACGTCGTTGTTGTTCTCCATGGCCTCTACGCTACGACCCCCCGGCCCGGCCTGACAGGAACTGGCAGTACACCGCACAGCAGGCACTCCCGCGCGCAGGATATGGCTGGTTTTCTTGAATGAGTTCAGATCCTTGTCGCCGTCCCTGCGACTACGATCCGGCCCCTACCACCCCCAGACAAAGGAAACACCATGAATACCGTCACCCTTAATAACGGCGTCGAGATGCCGATCCTGGGCTTCGGCGTCTTCCAGATCCCCGACCACGAAACCCAGGCCGCCGTCGAGGCCGCCATCGCAGCCGGATACCGCCACCTGGACACGGCGGCCTCCTACGGCAACGAGGCGGCCGTCGGTGCCGCGATCAAGGCCAGCGGAATCGCTCGCGAGGAACTCTTCGTCACCACCAAGCTCTGGATCCAGCACGCCCCGACCGGCAGTGTACAAGACGACACCAGGCGTTCGTTCGAAAACTCGCTCCACCGGCTGGGACTGGAGTACCTGGATCTGTACCTGATCCACCAGCCGCTCGGGGACTACTACAGCGAGTGGCGGGCCATGCAGGATCTTCACAAGGAAGGCCTGGCCCGCGCGATCGGCGTCTCGAACTTCCACCCCGACCGGCTCGTCGACCTCATCGATCACAACGAGATCGTCCCGGCCGTCAACCAGATCGAGACCCACCCGTTCCACCAGCGTGCCGCCGACCAGGCCCTGATGCGCGAACGGGGCGTCCAGATCGAGTCCTGGGGACCGTTCGCCGAGGGAAAGAACACCCTGCTCACCGATCCGCTCCTCAGCGCCATCGCCGTGGCGCACGGCAAGTCGGTCGCCCAGGTGGTGCTCCGCTGGCTCATCCAGCGCGAGGTCGTCGTCATCCCCAAATCAGTCCGGCCGGAGCGGATGGCCCAGAACCTCGATGTCTTCAACTTCACCCTCACCGATGAGCAAATGTGCCAGATCGCCGCGCTGGACACCGCTGCCAGCCTCTTCTTTGACCACCGCGACCCCGCGATGGTGAGCTGGCTGGGCGGACGCCGGTACAGCTAACCAGAAAACCCGACCGGAAGACCCCTGATGACCACGAACCTACGCACCATGGGCCGGCGCTCCGTCCTGCGTTCGGCTGTCGCCGGTTTCGGTGCTGCCATGATCACCGCCGGAACGTCGGGCTGCGCCCCCAAAGAACGGAACATTCCCATGCCACAAAGCAGTCCAGGACCCGGCCACGTCGGCAGGCAGATCCTGCTCGCCTATTTCTCACGGGCCGGGGAGAACTACCACTACGGCGGCCGCACCGACCTCGACGTCGGCAACACCGAGGTCCTGGTCGCTATGATCCGCACGCGCATCACGTGCGATGTCCACCGCATCGAAGCCGCCGACCCCTACGCCGCGGACTACGACGCAACCGTCGCGCGCAACGTCCGTGAACAGGACGGTGACGCCCGCCCGGCCATCGCCTCCCCGATGCGCTCGATCGACCAGTACGACACCGTGCTCCTGGCCAGCGGGATCTGGAACGTCCGGGCCCCGATGATCATGGCGACGTTTGCCGAGAGCTACGACTTCACCGGCATGTCAGTCCATCCGGTTACCACCCACGCCATGAGCGGACTCGGCACCACTGAACGGGACTACGCGAGATCCTGCCCCGGGGCGACCATCGGCGAGGGACTAGCCGTGCGGGGCGAGGAAGTCCGGGATGCCGGAGCCGCCGTCGAATCCTGGCTTCGCCGTACCAGGCTCCTCGATAGATAGCTGTACGGGAGCGCATCGTTCTGTGGGCTTTGCGCGCGCGAGCACAAAGAGCGGCGCGAAAAGAGGTGAGTGCGCCCGGCGCCCGGGCGCCAGCACCGGCCTATCATGGGGATCACGGAACCGAACGCAACCGGGGGCCGCTTAGCATGACCAACGAACGCGAACGCAATGAAGGGCCAACGGGAAACGTTGCGCTCGTGACCGGCGCAAGCCGAGGGGTAGGCCGTGGCATCGCACTGGGCCTTCTGGCAGCGGGGTTTCGGGTTTATGGCACGGGCCGCTCGATCGACCAGGCGGACCTGCCGCAGGAGATACGGCGACTGCGTTGCGACCATCTCAACGACGAAGAGACGGCGCGCGTGTTTGAAACGATCCGGTCCGAGAGCCGCCGCCTCGATCTCCTCGTCAATTGCGCCTGGGGCGGCTACGAGAAGATGGTGGAAGGTGGCACGTTCACGTGGCCTGCGCCGTTTTGGGATCAACCGCCGCATCGCTGGACCGGCATGATGGACGCCGGCGTCCGCGCCGCATTTGTGTGTTCGGCGCACGCGGCCCGCATGATGACTCCGCGGCACCGCGGCTTGATCATCAACATCAGCTTCTGGTCGGCGCAGCGTCACCTCGGCAACACGATCTACGGCATCGCAAAAGCGGCGACAGACAAGATGACGTCCGACATGGCCGTCGAGCTGAAAACGTTCGCTGTTCCGGTAATCTCGCTCTACCCCGGGCTGGTTCGAACCGAAGCGGTCGTGGCAGCGGCGAAAAGTGGCGCGTTCGATCTCTCGACCAGCGAAAGCCCAGAATTCATCGGCCGCGTGATCAACGCATTGTTCCACGATCCGAACCTGATGGCGCGGACCGGTCAGGTGCTTATCGCCGCCGCGGTTGCGAAGGAGTTCGGCGTACTGGACATCGACGGAAGTTCGCCGCCGGCGCTGACGCTTAGGGACATTGGTTTGGAGGGGTAAGCCCCCGAGGATGTGGCACGGTTGGTAGTCTTAGCCGACTATCGCCTTCCACCGGACATCACTTGAGGTGCAATCCATGACCGCGACGACACCCCCTCCGGGCACCGTCCTTCTCGCCGGTGCCACCGGCGATCTCGGCGGGCTTATCCTGCGGAATCTGGTCGTCCTCGGGGCCACCGTTCGGGTCCTGACACGACCGGAGACCAACACATCGCGGATTGCACAGCTGCGCGCCCAGGGCGCCGAGGTGATCCAGGCGGATTACGACGATTCGGACGGCCTGCGAAGGGCGTGCACGGATGTTGATTGCGTGGTCTCCGCGATCAACGGCCTCGACAGCGCCATCTTGGATGGTCAATCGCGCTTGCTGGAGGCGGCGGCCGCCGTGGGTGTCCCCCGTTTCATCCCTTCCGACTTCTCCATCGATTACCGCGGTATCCGGCCCCGAAGCAACCGGAACTTGCAGCTCCGCAGAGACTTCGCACAGAGACTGGACGCAACCGAAATCCAGGCCACATCGATCCTCAACGGCGCCTTCACCGACATGCTCTCCGGGCAGGCACCAATGATCCTGTTCTCGCGGCGCCGTGTGCTGTTCTGGTCCGACCCCGACCAGGTGCTCGACTTCACCACCAAAGACGACACCGCCACGTACACTGCTGCCGCCGCCCTCGACGAGCGGGCGCCCCGTGTCCTCCAGATCGCCGGGGACAAGGTCACGGCAAGGACCCTGGCATCCACCATGACCGACCTGACGGGCACACAATTCCGGCTCCTCTACGCGGGCAGCGTTGGTTCCCTGACTGCTATGAGCAGGGCAGTTAGAGCCCTCATGCCGGCCTCTACCGAGCCGTTCCCGCCGTGGCAGGGCATGCAGTACTTCGCCAGCATGTTCAGTGGCGACGCGAATCTGCGTTACGTCCACAACGACAGGTACGGCAGCCGGAAATGGACCACCGCCCGGGACGTCCTGGAGCAGCACCGCCAGCAGAGCTGACCGTGCGGCAAGGCCGAACGACTGCGCGGCGTACGCCAGATCCCACAGCCGTGTGCTGGGGCCGGCACCATCCCAATCGATGAAGACCCACCTGCTAGTTCTTGCTCGTCCTCGATCATCCCTGCAGGCTACTGGAATGCCGTCAAACGCTGCTGGAAAGACTCGACAAGGTCGAGCTGCCCCGGCCCCTCTCTGGCGTCGCCCAGCGTCCATCACATCGGCGAAGTTCCTAGGCGATCGGGCGGACGTTCTGATTTGATCGGAAGAGGTTGATTGGGTCGTGTGTGGCTTTGACGGCGGCCAGGCGATCGTAGTTGGCGCCGTAGGCTGCTCTTACGCGCTCCTCCCCCTCCTGGCCCAGGTCGTTGACGTATACCCCGCTTGCGGCAAAGGGCTGCATCGCTTCGAAGAAGGCGCGGGCCCAGCCGATGTGGCGCTCCGTCGCTGCCGGGTCCGACCACTGGGCCAGGATGAGGAGTTCGCTCTGGGACCGGCGATGGGGAAATGCCGTGGCTGCCGGGTCGACCCGGGCGGCCACACCGTGCAGTTGCTGCATTCCGATGCCACTCGCCGCCGAGGGCATCTCGGACGCAAACCGGAGCAGGACATCGACGGCGTCGGCGGTGAAGTCGGTGAAGAAGCTCGATTTCCAGTAGTGGTTCTGGCCCGACGGAAAGTCCGCGTCGTGAGCGCTCTGCAGAACGACGTAGTCCGTTGGGACCACCACATCCAGGGCTGGGCCGAGATCGCGCAGCGGTCGGAGAGCCTGCTCCGCCTCATCGTGCTCGCCGCTCCAGCAGACGCCGACGCCGAGGACAGGGCGCCCCGAGCCGTCGGGCCCCAGGCTGGCCGACATCGAGAGTTCATCGGGACAAGAGGCGGCGAACCCGGGGTAGAACCGCAGGACCTCCCGCGTCCGTTCGGCCGGGAATGAGAGCGCCCCGGCAAGKACCGGCCCGACGGGATGCAAAACGATACGTGAACGAGGTAACGACGCCGAAGTTGCCGCCGCCTCCCCGGATGGCCCAGTAAAGGTCTGCGTGTTCGCCGGGGCTCACCGTCAGGAGCCTGCCATCGGAAGTCACGATGTCGGCGGCGAGCACGTTGTCGCAGGCGAGCCCGTGCTTGCCGTTGAGCCAGCCGATGCCACCGCCGAGGGTCAGGCCGGCGATGCCGGTAACCGAGACGACTCCGAGCGGCGTGGCTAGGCCGTATGCCTGAGTGGCGACGTCAAGGTCGGCCAGGAGCGCACCCGCTCCAGCCACGGCGACGCGCCGTTCGGCATCGATCCGCACGTTCTTCATGCCAGAGCACTCCAGCATGAGCCCATGGGCGCCGACGGCGTTCCCTGCCACGTTGTGACCGCCGCCCTTGATGGAAACAGGGAGATCGTTTTCCCGGGCGAAGGTCACCGCGCGGCGGATATCTTCGGCGTCAGCAGGGCGGACAATCACGTCCGGACGGCGGTCAATCATCGCGTTGAAGACCTTCCGGGCTTCGTCGTAGCCGAATTCTCCGGGACGGAGCAGCCGGCCACGGAGAGCCGAACCCAAGTCCTCAACGACGGATGGGTCAAGCGACGGTGAGGGGGTCTTGATAGCCACGCCAAGGCACCTTTCTCGATCGAGACCGTCAAGAACGCGCCCCCGCCGGCGTCGTCCTCATTTGACGGTCAGCGAGCCGTGCATGTTGGAGTGGTACGTGCAGTGAAACGCGTATGTGCCCGGCACGGAAGGCGCCTTGAATGTGGCCGTACCGCCGTTTTCCTTGACCTCTACATCGAAGAGTGTCGCATCCTGGTCTGCGGTCACCGTGTGCTCGGCAGTGTCCATGTTCACCACCTTCACCTCAGCACCGGGCGCGACCGAGCCAGGGATCTCGTAGGCGAATTTGCTGATCGTGATTGTCGCGGCGGCGGCGTTTGCCGGCCCTGAAGCGGTAGATCCCGCCGGGGCGGACGGTTCCATCGACATACTGGGAGAGGTCCCGGCCGTCGTGGCAGGGGCCGACGCCGGTGTTCCGCCGCCTCCGGCACAGCCGCTCAGCCCGATCAGGACCGTGGCCAGCACAAGTGCAGTCCGTGTCTTATTGGTTGTCATGATGTGCCGTCCTCGACGCTGGAGGGGGGCTGGGAAACAGCCCGGCTTCTTTCCATTCTGCAACCGCCACCATCAAAAAGCACCATCAAAAAGCACCCGCCAAATTGCACCGCCAAACCACGGGCCAACAGCGGGACGTCGTCGCCCCCTCAGCCAATCTTTCCGGCGTCTGCCAGCCGGTTGTTGAGCCGGTCCACCTCGTCGAGGACTTCTGTCGCCGCCCAGGCACGGCTGCGCTTTGACTGGGTGACCGGGGTGATGACCCCAGCATTGGAGAGCCTCTGCAGCGCGGCGTAGACGGAGCTTTCGGCGACGCCGGCAATATGGGCAGCGCTGTGGGCCTCGAACACGGGCCGCTCCAGAAGCCACGGAATGATCTTCTCGTCCGCGGATCCCCTGCGTGGCCTGGCCAGCTCCAGCCACATCGCCGGCAGGGCATCGAGTGCGGCCACGGATTCCCGGGCGGCGTCCGAGGCGCGGACCGCGGAACGGGCCAGGTAGAGCACGAACGGATCGGCGTCACCGGAGCGGTAGTTGTTGACGAGGCTGAAATACGTGTCGACGTCGGCGACCATCGCCGACGCGATCGGGGTGACCGTGTTCTTTGTGAGCCCGCGACGCCGGGAAATTGCGCCGATCAAGGCCCGGCCGATCCGGCCATTGCCGTCGGTGAAGGGGTGGATGGATTCGAAGTGGGCGTGCGCGATCGCCGCCTGCGCCATGATCGGTACATCGCGGCGGTTGCAGAAAACCATCAGGTCCTCCATCAGGGCCGGCACGAGCTCCGGCGGGGGCGGGACGTGGATGGCCCCGCGCGGCGAATGGTCGCTGCCGCCGATCCAGTTCTGAACGTCCCTGAATTTGCCGGCGTGTGGGCCGTCCATCGGGTCCTCTTTCATGAGCGTGTGATGGGCACCCAGCATTGCCTCCAGCCGGATCTCCCCGGTTCGCCCGGCGTCGTCGATCATCCCTTGTACGGCGTCGGCTGCCGCCACCATGGAGCGGGCGTCATCACTGGCCTTGAGCCCGATCATGGCCCGGGCGTAGTCGTCACGGTTGGCGTTGACGTGCTCGATTTTAGAGGAGGAAACGGCCTCACTGCGGAGAAGGAACCCGCTGATGGCGGCCATCCGGGTGCCGGCCGTGACGTCCAGGGACGCTATGGCAACGGCGGCCTCCTCAAGGGCGACAATGGTCTCGCGCCCCGGATCGAACCAGCTCCGGGCGATCATGGGTGGCAGCGAGACGACAACCTCGGTGAATTCCCGGTCTTCGCGCGGCGGCCGCCCCGACGACTTCCACGGCATCGTCTTGCTGCCGTGCGCGGGCCAACGGGTCATGGATCCTCCGGAAGTCTAAATAGTCACCCTACTATTTAGATTTTAGGGGTCAAACATGAATAGTGCGACGATATGCTGGGGAAACCGCCACCCGCGTCCCGCAACGCGGGATCTTTCCTTCAGCCGGAGTGGGAGGCGACGACGGGAATCTCGGCGGTGGACGTCGCAGCCCAGCTGGCCAGCAGTTTCAGGCGCTCCTCGGTCGCGGAGCCGGGTTCGGCGGTGTAAGCGAACATTGTCCAGCCGGGGTTGGCCGGCAGCTCCATCGCCTCGTACGTGAGTTCGAGATCGCCGACCACGGGGTGATGGATACGTTTGAAGCCGGTTCTGTGAAGCCGGACATTGTGGGCTGCCCAGCGGGTACGGAAGTCCTCGCTGCGCGTCGCAAGCTCCCCGACCAGATCCGAGAGTCCCTTGTCGTGCGGGTCCTGGCCCGCGGAGCTGCGCAGGACGGCGACGATATCGTTGGCGCTCCGCTCCCAGTCGGGAAAGAAGCTCCGGGCCTCCGGATAGAGGAACACGAAGCGGGCGCTGTTGGCGGGCCGGGCACTGCCGGTCAGCAGGGGCGCGTACAGTGCACGGCCGAGCGCGTTGGCGGTGATGAAGTCCATGCGTTCGTTGCGCACCCAGACGGGCGCACCAGTAATGGAGTCCACGAACCGTTGCAGGCTGGGCCGCACCTCCTGCGGCTTCGCCGGACGCCGGCGGCGGGCCGGCCCGGGCTGCGCGGCACGGGCGAGAGCGAACAGGTGCGCGGTCTCGGCTTCGTCCAGCCTCAAGGCGTGCGCAATGGATTCCAGTACTTCATCGGAGACCCCGCTGAGGTTTCCGCGTTCCAAACGCGCGTAGTAGTCGACGCTGACCGAGGCCAGGGTCGCCACCTCCTCGCGGCGCAGCCCCGGGACGCGGCGGTTGCTCCCGACGATCAGATTCACCTGTTCCGGTGTCACTTTCGCGCGGCGCGTGCGCAGGAATTCACTCACATCATTTCGGCTCTCCATGCTTTCAGGCTACGGCCGGTGATGGAAGTGTGGGAGGGCCTGTCAGTACACCTCTCGGTGCGGGAACCGGGGCTGAAGGGTGGTCTGGGAGTGCGTGGATCAGCAGTGACTCCCGCTCCGTGGCTTTCTGCGGTGTTGTTGATAGTGCGGGCCGCCGCCTGACCGACTTTCAGAAGCACCACACCATCCGACCACGAAGGACCACCGTGCCCACCACCACAGCCGCGTCCGCCACCCGGGTCCGCCCGACGGCGATCCTGGCGATCATCCTTGTCAGCTACTTCATGATCATCCTGGACAACTCGATCATCTTCACAGGCCTGCCCAGAATCCAGGCTGAATTAGACCTTTCGGCCACCGCACTGTCCTGGGTGCAGAATGCGTACACGCTGGTGTTCGGCGGACTGCTGCTGCTCGGGGCCCGCCTCGGCGACATTCTGGGCCGCCGTCGCGTGTTCATCGGCGCTCTCGCGGTCTTCGCCCTTGCGTCCCTTCTGGTCGCAGCCGCCCCCAGCGACGAGTGGCTGATTACTGCTCGGGCACTCCAGGGAATTGGCGCAGCAGTCGTGGCCCCCTCCTCGCTCTCTCTGCTGACGGCTACGTTCGCTGCCGGCCGGGAGCGCACCCGCGCCGTGGCATCCTACGGCGCCGTCGCGGGAATCGGGGCCAGCCTGGGCCTCGTCGTCGGCGGCGCGCTTGCCGAATGGGTTTCCTGGCGGGCGGGGTTCTACGTGAACGTGCCCATCGGAATCGCCATGATCATCGCCGCGGTCAGGTTCATCCCGGAATCCCCGCGGGCCTCCGGCCGCTTCGATTTCACCGGCGCCGTGGCGTCGACCCTTGGCATGGGCGCCCTCGTCTTCGCGATCGTCAAATCCGTCGACGCCGGCTGGGCGGCGCCCGAAACGGCCACGGCCCTGATCGTGGCCGCGTTGCTGCTAGGCCTGCTGGTCCTCAACGAATGGAAGGTCAAGCAGCCGATCATGCCGCTGCACCTCTTCGCCAGCCGGGAACGGGCCGGCGCCTACACAGCGCGCCTCCTCTTCGCCGGCACTATGATCGGCTTCTTCTTCTTCACCACCCAGTTCCTGCAGGGCGTCTACGGCTACAACCCGCTCCAGGCCGGCGTCGCATTCCTCCCCATGACGATCGTGAACTTCTTCGTCGCGCTGGGCGTCCCGCGGCTCACCCACCGGTTCGGCAACGCGATTCTGCTCGCTGCCGGGCTTGCCGTAACCCTTGGCGGCGTGTTCTGGCTGAGCAGGATCACCGCCGCGACCCCGTACCTCACCGGGGTCGCAGTGCCGCTGGTGCTGATCGGAATCGGCCAGGGCCTCGCCTTCGCCCCGCTCACGGCCGCGGGGGTCGCGGGAGTCACCGCCAAGGACGCCGGAGCAGCCTCGGGGCTCGTCAACACTTCGCACCAGCTCGGCAGCGCCCTCGGCGTCGGTGTCCTCGTCGCGCTCTCGGCCAACGCCGGCTCGCTCGCCGCCAGCGCGGCGGTCGCCTACACGGGCGGTTCCGTCATGCTGGCAGCGGCCCTGGCGGCCGTCCTCATCCTCATCGTCCCGGCCGAGCGATCGGCCCGGCGCGCCGCCCGTGCCGGATCCGCCCCTTCCAAGGGCCCCTCGCTGACACCCGTTCAATCAAACCGGAGCACACCATGACAAACGACACTGGCAACTACGAGCCTTCGGATGCCGCAGAGGCCATCAAGAAGGCCAACACCGATCTGAACCGCTGGATGGTCCAGGGACGCACTGACCGGCTCGAGGAGTTGCTCGACGACGGCTTCGTCCTTGTACATATCACCGGGTACGTGCAGTCCAAGGCCGAGTGGCTGGCGCAGATTGACTCCGGCGAGATGACCTACCACGGCATCCGTGAGCAGTCGGTCAAGGTTGAGGTCCACGGCGATACGGCCGTCGTTGTCGCCAGAAATCTCGTCGACGCAACGATCTGGGGGTCACGGGCGACGTGGCCCCTGGAAATGACGACGCCGTTCGCGAAGCAGGAAGGACGCTGGCGGCCGACGCGCTCCCGCGCCATCACCTACTAACGGTCGGCGCGTAGCGGCAGAAGGAAAGGCAGAAGCACGCCGTCGAGCGCGCCGGCCGCGTCCGCTTCCAGCCGCCTAGCGCTGAGAGGCTTCCCGAACGTCCGGCGGCGTAGCTTCCTGTATCACCCAGCGGTTGCCGTCCGGGTCGCTGAAGTAGGCGAAGGCGATTCCACCGATGTCTTGGACGTCGCTGATCTCTGCTCCCCGCCGGAGTAGCTCAGCCCGTGCCGATGCCATGTCGGGGACCACCAACTGCAGTCCTTCCAGGCTGCCCGGCGGCATGCTGGTCATTCCCGTGCCGATGACGATGGAGGCGGCGGAGCCGGGCGGCGTGAGTTGGACAACCCTCATGCCCGGTATGTATTCGACATCATGGTCCAGGGCGAACCCGAGCCGGTCTGTGTAGAACGACTTGGCCTTGTCCACATCACTGACGGGTACTTGCACGACCTCGAGGCGCATCTCCATGCGCCTTACAGTACCCCGGTTTGCACGTACGCACGGGGGCCGAGGATCAGTCGAGGAATTCGGGACGGCGTTCCTTCGATCTCGTGATGGGAGTGCTAGTTTTGCCGCAAGACGCGCTTCCCGGGACGAACCGGCAGTGACAGCCGTGTGCCCGCCGCTCGCGAGATTGCTTGGGACTGGACAGGGGACTGGTTTTTGATGGCAGTTGATCAGCTTTTCGCAACACTCGCCTGCGCCCTTCTAGCCGGCTTGGCCATCTTCCAGGCCGCACTCATCGGTGGAGCTCCGCTCGGGAGGATGGCGTGGGGCGGACAACACCGTATCCTGCCTGCCAAACTCAGAATCGGGAGCGCCCTGTCCATAGCTGCGTATGCCCTTTTCGCCTATGTAGCGCTGGCCAAGGCCGGCCTTGTCCTGCCGTTGGTCAGCGAAGCCTTTACTTCAATCACTGTGTGGGTGATGACGGCATACTTCGCGCTCGGCGTCGTCATGAACGGGATCTCCCGCAGCAAACCCGAACGCCTCGTCATGACCCCCACAGCGCTGGCCCTCGCAGCCACCTACCTGGTCCTTGCACTTCACTGAGCTCCGGCCTGGGGCTGCGGGATCCCTTGAGGGGTGCCCTGCCGGTACACCTTTCACCAGGGTCTCCCACGTGGCCGCAACGGCAAGGTGACTGGAGACGCTGAACCCGACTCCCCGCACAACGATCAAAGGAGACAAGATGCACACGCGAACTCTCGGACAGGGCTTGCAGGTCTCGGCCATCGGTCTTGGCTGCATGGGCATGTCACAGGGCTACGGTCCGAACCCCGGAGACCGCCAGACGATGCTCGAGGTGCTCCGCAACGCCGTCGAGATCGGAATCAACTTCTTCGACACCGCAGAGGTATACGGGCCCTTCGTCAATGAGGAACTCGTCGGCGAGGCGCTCGCCCCGGTGCGGGCCGAGGTGGTGATAGCGACCAAGTTCGGCTGGCGGATCGAGGACGGCAAATCGGTAGGACTCGACAGCTCCCCCGAGCGGATCAAACGGGTCGCCGACGAGTCGCTGCGCAGGCTCCGCGTCGACACCCTCGACCTTTTCTACCAGCACCGGGTCGACCCGAATGTGCCTATCGAGGAAGTCGCGGGCACCGTCGGCGAACTGGTTGAGGCCGGCAAGGTCCGCCACTTCGGCCTTTCCGAAGCCTCCGCCGCCACCATCCGGGCTGCACATGCTGTCTTCCCGGTGACGGCCGTGCAGAGCGAGTACTCCCTGTGGACACGGGATCCGRAACCGGAGGTGCTGCCAACGCTGGCCGRACTGGGCATCGGGTTCGTACCCTTCAGCCCGCTCGGCAAGGGCTTCCTCACCGGCACCGTCAACCCCTCGACGTCATTCGCAGACGGCGATATCCGGGGCACTATCCCCCGCTTCACCGCCGAGAACCGGGCCGCGAACCAGGCCCTCGTGGACCACGTCGCCGGTCTCGCCGGCGCCAAGGGTGCAACCCCCGGCCAGGTGGCACTGGCCTGGCTGCTGGCCCAGCAGCCGTGGATCGTCCCGATCCCCGGGACCAGGCGGCGCGGGCGCCTCGAGGAAAACGCGGCCGCTACCGCCGTCGCGCTCTCTGCCGACGAGGTCGCCGACTTGAATGCGGTGGCACGCCGGATCGGTGTGCAGGGGAACCGCTACAACGACCTCCATATGGGCCTCGTCGGGCGATGACACGGGCGAAAATGCGCCCTCAGGACGGCCGGCCGGTCAGGCCTGGCTCAGCGCCTTGGCCTTGACAGCGTCGAACTCGCTCTGGGTCAGCGTGCCGGCGTCGAGGAGCTCCTTGGCCTTGGCGATTTCCTGGGTGGGGGATGCTGTGGCGACGGAGCGGATGTACTCGTTAGTGGCGGCTTGGGCCTGTTGTGCACTCCTGGCCTGGCGCTCGGCCATGCTGCGGCCCCGCGCGATCAGGTACACAAGAACTGTGAGGAACGGCACGAAGACGAGGAAAATGATCCACACGGCCTTGAGCCAGCCGTTGAGCTCGTGGTCCCGGAAAATGTCGGTGATAACTGCAAACAGCGCGAAAAGGTAGGCGACGAACGCGAATCCCCAAAAGAACAGCCAAATGACGCTCCAGAATTGCTCCACGGGAGCCATCCTTTCGTTCTGAGGAAGCCCTGCTGGCATTCCTTACGCGCCAAGGTAGTCCGCCGGCATATCCGCTGTAAGGACCATAAGGCCTGAATTTGCCGAGGTGGCGGGCCTAGAAGAAGTGCAGCTCACTGGCCGCGTCCGGGGAAGGATGCACCACGGGAGCTTGGCCCAGTTCGAGCAGGATGTCGTTAATGCTCAGCTGGCCGTCCAGCTGAGGATCCAGCTGCACCGGGACAACAGCCTCCGGAACGGCGTCGCTACTCATGCCACGATCATATGTGCGGTCCGCCCCGGAGCCCGCGGGCCACGCCGACCGGGGGTCAGGGCGGGCCTGGCCCGGTCCGCCGCACCGGATTCCGGCGCGGCGGACCAACCGGCGCCGGGCGCCGGGGGCATAAGTGGCGTCAGTMGCCGTCGTAAGCGGACTGAAGGGCGGCGATGTCCAGCTTGCGCATTCCGAGCATCGCCTGCATGGCGCGCTGGGCGCCGTCGGGGTCGGGGCCACCGATCAGTTGTCCCAGCACGGCCGGCACAACCTGCCACGAGACCCCGTACCGGTCCTTGAGCCAACCGCACTGGCTTTCCTGGCCGCCGTCGGTCAGGGCCGACCAGTACCGGTCCACTTCTTCCTGCGACGCGCAGTCGATGACAAAGGACACCGCCTCCGTGAAGGTGAAGGCCGGTCCCCCGTTCAATGCCGTGAAGGTACGCCCGTCAACCTGGAAGCGGACGGTAATCGCCTGGCCGGCCGGCCCGGGACCGCCCTCGCCATACCGGGAGACGTCGAGGATTTTGCCGCCGTCGAAGACGGAGACGTAGTATTCGGCGGCTTCCTCGGCCTGGCTGTCGAACCACAGGCAGGTGGTGATTTTTTCGCTCACAGCGCTCCCCTTGCGTTCGCCCGTGCCACCGGCTGGCTCCGGCGGCGATCAGCGGCATGGGACCGAGCCTAGCCCCACGGTGATTTCACGCACAACGACTTCCGCCGGCCGGACGTCATCCGGACGGGACTAGGCTTGATTGTATGCCTTCTCCAACACCCAGACTCCCCCGTCCGTCCGCCCAGGATGCTTCCAGTACGGGCCTTCGGCCCGCGCAGACAGCCGCACTGGCCGCCTCCGCTGATGCGCTCCTGATCCTGCTCTTCGCGGCGATTGGGCGCGACGCGCACCAGCGGGGGGAAATCATCACCGGCGTCTTTGCGACGGCGTGGCCTTTCCTGGTGGGCGCGGCACTGGCATGGCTCGCCCTCCGGCTGTGGCATGACCCCCTGCGGGTGTGGCCCGCCGGCGTCGCCGTCTGGCTCGGAACTGTCGGCGTCGGCATGATCCTGCGAGCCGTCACCGGGCAGACAGTGGTGCTGCCGTTCATCATCGTCGCCCTGGTGAGCCTGGGCGTTTTCCTCCTGGGTTACCGCCTTGTGGCCGCAGGGGTGCGGCGGTTGCGTTCACGCCGCCGCCAGGGCTGATGCACTAGGCTTGCAGAAGATGGCAGCGCCCGGACACGGGCCGCCGACAGGCCCGCAAACGGCGCAACCGATCCGGAAAGGCTCACACGTGGTCACCGCATTCGTCCTGATCAAGACAGACGCTTCACGCATCCCGGAGACCGCCGAGGAAATCTCCGCCATCGCCGGTATCAGCGAGGTCTATTCCGTCACGGGCGAGTGGGACCTGATCGCCATCGCCCGGGTCGCCAAGCATGAGGACCTGGCAGAAGTCATCGCAGACAAGCTCTCGAAGGTCCGGGGCGTCGCCCACACCACCACGCAGATCGCCTTCCGCGCTTACTCACAGCACGACCTCGACGCCGCCTTTGCCCTCGGGTTCGAGCAGTAGCGGGCAACCAAGCAGCTTCAGCGCTACGCAGGACGGGCCCGGCATAATCTGCCGGGCCCGTCCTTCTTGGTCTGTGCCTTCTGTACCAGCCTGGCGGCGCCTAGGCGGTCTGCGACAGAGCGACCCACCTGTCCAGCACCGCGGCCGCGGCACCGGATTCAATGGACTGCTCGGCGCGTTTGAACGCCGCGGCCATCCGCTCCGCCAGCGGGCCCACGGCGTCGAGGTCGAACGCGACCAGCCCGGCCGCGGCGTTGAGCAGCGCAGCATCACGGGCCGGCCCCGGCGCACCGCCAAGGACAGCGCGGACGACGGCGGCATTGGCCACGGCGTCACCGCCGCGCAACTCCTCCAACGTGGCCGTCCGGATGCCGAGGTCGCGCGGATCAAACATCTCTTCCGTGACCTCGCCGTTGCGGATCTCCCACACGCGCGACGGGCCGGTGGTGGTGAGCTCATCCAAGCCGTCATTCCCTCGGAAAACCAGGCCGCGGCTGCCGCGCTTGGCCAGCACCCCGGCCACTAGGGGCGCCATCTGCTCATTGGCGACGCCCACGGCCGAGGCCTGGACATGTGCCGGGTTGATCATGGGGCCCAGGAAGTTGAACGCCGTCGGAACGCCGATTTCGCGGCGGGCGACGGCAGCATGACGCATCGAGGGGTGGAACACCTGGGCGAAGCAAAACGTGATTCCCGCCTCTTTGGCGTTGAGCGCCACGCGGGGAATGGGAAGATCCAGCCTGACACCGAGGGCCTCCAGGACATCGGCGGATCCGGACGAGGACGACGACGCACGGTTGCCGTGCTTGACCACCCTGGCCCCCGCGCCGGCGGCGATAAGGGCGGCCATCGTGGAGATGTTGACGGTGTTCTGCTGGTCGCCACCTGTGCCGACGATGTCCAGCTTCTCACCGGCAATGTCAATGGGGTTGGCGTTGGCGATCATCGCCTCTACCAGGCCAGCCAACTCATCCACGGTCTCGCCCTTGGAGCGCAGCGCCACCAGGAATCCCGCCACCTGAGCCGGCGTCGCCTCGCCGGACATGATGGAGTTCATGGCCCACTCAGTACTCCCGGCAGTAAGGTCTGCGCCGCTGATGAGCGCGTTGATGAGCCGCGGCCAGGTGTTGCCTGCCGCCTGTGCAGATGCCTGTGAAGTCACCTCCCGATGCTATCGAGGTCCGCCCCGCAAAGACCAATGTGAACCCCTCCGGGAACTTTTCCGCGCGAATTCGCGTCTTTGTAGAAAAAGTCCTCCGAAAACGCGGTTTGCGTTGGGCAGTACGGACTTTTATAGACATAATGTCTATGTGACATCTGCGACCCATGCCCCCAGTACCCCGGCGCACCCGACGCTGAACCGCCCGAACATGGTTTCTGTTGGAACCGTTGTGTGGCTGTCCAGTGAGTTGATGTTCTTCGCCGGTCTCTTCGCCATGTACTTCACACTCCGTTCGACTTCCGGACTGATGTGGGCCGAAGAGACAGCCAAGCTCAACTTCCCGTTTGCGCTCGTTAATACGATCGTCCTCGTGGCAAGTTCCTTTACTTGCCAGATGGGCGTCTTCGCTGCCGAGCGGCTCCAGCCGCGCCGAACCGGCGGACGCTTCAGCTTTACCCAGTGGGGGATGAACGGATGGTTCATCCTGACGTTCCTCATGGGTTCCTTCTTCGTCGCCGGCCAGGCGACCGAGTACGCCATGCTCGTTTCCGAGCATGTCTCGCTGTCCTCCAACGCCTACGGTTCAGCCTTCTACATAACGACGGGCTTCCACGGCCTGCACGTGATCGGCGGCCTGATTGCCTTCCTGCTCATCATTGGCCGCTCCTTCGCCGCGAAGAAGTTCGGACACTTTGAGGCAACCTCGGCGATTGTCACCTCGTACTACTGGCACTTCGTGGACGTCGTCTGGATTGGCCTCTTCCTGGTCATCTACGTCCTCAAGTAGTCAGACTTGACTCTTTTTCTACAAGAGGCAGAATTTCAAGAAGCGGCTCCCGGAGCCACCGCAGGATCGAATAAAGGAACCACCACGTGAAGGCACTCTCGCAGAAGCGACGTCACCCACTGGCAGCAATTGCACTGCTGCTGATGGGCCTCTTGGTCACGGGTGGGCTGTACGCCGTTGCCACCACCGTCAACCAGGCCAAGGCCGACACCACCACCTACAGCGCAAGCGACGTAGAGGAAGGCGGCAAGCTCTTTGCCGCCAACTGCGCCACCTGCCACGGCATGGGTGCCAGCGGTTCGCAGGCCGGGCCGTCGCTTGTGGGCGTCGGCGCCGCCGCTGTTGACTTCCAGGTCGGCAGCGGCCGCATGCCCATGCAGATGAACGGCCCGCAGGCCTACAAGAAGCCCGCCCAGTTCAATGAGGAACAGACCAAGCAGCTGGCTGCTTACGTTGCCTCCCTCGGCCCCGGCCCGGCCATCCCCGAGGCCGGTGTGCTCGACGAAAAGGGCGATGCCGCCAACGGTGGGGAGCTCTTCCGCACCAACTGCGCCATGTGCCACAACGCTGCCGCCGCCGGCGGTGCACTTACTCGGGGCAAGTTTGCCCCGGCCCTCGCAGGTGTCTCCGGGCAGCACATTTACGAGGCAATGGTCACCGGCCCCCAGAACATGCCGGTCTTCAGTGACGCGAACATCTCCCCCGAGGGAAAGCGCGACATCATCACCTACCTGAAGCAGATTGAGGCCAACGGTTCACCCGGCGGCGCCGATCTTGGTGCTTTGGGACCGGTCTCCGAAGGTCTCTTTGTCTGGATCGCCGGGCTGGGCGTCATCATCGCGTTCACCATTTGGCTGACATCCCGCACGTCATAGGCGGACCTTGCACCTGTAAGAATTTTCTGCTGACCCGTCAGCAGTTTGAATTGAAACCTAACTCGGCACTCGCCGAGACGAGAGAAGGATGAGGCGAATTATGGGCAACCATAGTGACGGCGGTCCGAACGACTCGGGCACCGTAGCTACGGCTGGTCAGAATGAGGTGGAGAAGTTCCAGGATCCTGGAATTCCCCCGCACCGTTTGCGCCTGGCTGACACGGACCCGAAGGCCGCCAAGAAAGCAGAACGGCAGGTAGCCCTTCTGTTCGGCATCTCGGTCGTTGGCACCTTGATATTCCTGGTGGCGTATTTCGCGATCGATCTGGGGCACGACTCCCCGATCGCCACGATCCGTCTCCAGAATGCACTGCTGGGCATCGGCACCGCATTCGCGATGCTGGGCATCGGCACCGGTATCGTCCACTGGGCCAAGGCACTTATGCCGGACCACGAGGTCTCGGAAGAGCGCCACGCGATCCGCACCGAGGAAGACCGCCAGGCTGCCGTGCGCATCGTCGATGACATCGTCGAGGAAACCGGTATTAAGCGCCGGCCACTGATCCGCAACACCCTGCTCGGCGCCGTCGCCCTCGCCCCCCTGCCGGCCTTGGCCATCTTTGGTGACCTCGGCCCCCGGCCGGACGACAAGCTTGCCCACACCCTGTGGGCACCGGCCCCGGACGGCAGGCTCAAGCGGCTGGCCCGCGACCCGGATGGCACACCCATCAAGGCCGCGGACGTCACCATGGGCTCTGCGTTCCACGTCATCCCCGAGGGTCTGAACGAACTGAGCGAAGGAAAGCTGAACGAGAAGGCCAAGTCGGTCGTCCTGCTCATGCGTCTTGACCCCGAGTTGCTCAATCCCTCCCCTGGCCGCGCAGACTGGGCCTACAACGGAATCGTTGCCTACTCGAAGATCTGCACCCACGTTGGTTGCCCTGTTGCCCTGTACGAACAGCAGACCCACCACCTGCTGTGCCCGTGCCACCAGTCAACCTTCGACCTGACTCAGCAGTGCAAGGTTATCTTCGGCCCTGCCAGCCGCCCTCTCCCCCAGCTGCCTATCGCAGTGGACTCCGAGGGCTACCTTGTCGCCACGAGCGACTTCCATGAACCCGTCGGACCGACCTACTGGGAGCGTGAGCAGCATGTCCTCGAACGCAACGCCTGATGCCTCTGTCTTCGTCGCCAAGACGTCGGGCGGCCGCATCACCGACTTCGTCGACCAGCGTGTTGGCGGCTCCGGAATCCTCCGCGAATTCGGCCGGAAGGTTTTCCCGGACCACTGGTCGTTCATGTTCGGCGAAGTGGCGCTCTATTCCTTCGTCATCCTGCTCCTCTCGGGCACGTTCCTGACGTTCTTCTTCGACCCGTCCATGGCGGAGACGCACTACGCGGGTTCGTACACACCGCTGAAGAACGTCGAAATGTCCGTGGCGTACAGTTCCTCCCTGAACATCTCCTTTGATGTCCGCGGTGGGATGTTCATGCGCCAGGTACACCACTGGGCAGCCCTGCTGTTCGTCGCGTCCGTGTCCGTGCACATGCTCCGTGTGTTCTTCACCGGCGCATTCCGTAAGCCCCGCGAACTGAACTGGGTGGTGGGCAGCGTCCTGCTCATCCTGTCCATGGCCGCAGGCTTCACCGGCTACTCACTCCCCGATGACCTGCTCTCCGGCAACGGCCTGCGCATCATCGACGGCGTCATCAAGTCCATCCCGGTCATCGGCACGTACACCTCGTTCTTCCTCTTCGGCGGCGAGTTCCCGGGCACCATGATCATCAGCCGCCTGTACATGCTCCACATCCTCCTGGTTCCCGCGCTCATCCTGCTGATGATCGTGATGCACCTCTTCATGGTGGTTGTGCACAAGCACACGCAGTACCCCGGCCCCGGCCGCAATGACGGCAACGTCGTCGGTTACCCCCTGGGACCTGTTTACGCGGCGAAGGCCGGCGGCTTCTTCTTCATCGTGTTCGGTGTCGTTGCCATCATGGCGGCGTTCTTCACCATCAACCCGATCTGGAACTACGGCCCGTACGACCCCTCCCCGGTTTCTGCAGGCACGCAGCCTGACTGGTACATCGGCTTCGTTGACGGCGCCCTGCGCCTGATGCCGGGCACGATCGGTGACTGGAAGGTCGAGCAGGTGTGGTTCGGCTACATGTTCACCTTCAACGTGCTGCTGCCGGCCCTCGTCCCCGCGGGCATCCTCTTCACCGTCATGTTCGCCTACCCGTGGATTGAACGCTGGATCACCAAGGACAACCGCGAGCACCACGTCCTGGACCGTCCCCGCAATGCTCCTACCCGTACGGCAATCGGCATGGCCGGTTTCGTTTGGTACTGCGTCATGTGGGCAGCCGCCGGCTCGGACCTCATCGCCACCCACTTCCACGTGGCCCTGAACGATGTGACCTACTGGCTGCGCGCGCTGTTCTTCATCGGCCCGGTTATCGCCTTCATCGTCACGAAGCGCGTTGCCCTGGCGCTCCAGCGCAAGGACCGCGAGATTGCCCTGCACGGCCGCGAAACCGGCCGCATCGTGCGCCTGCCGCACGGAGAGTTCATCGAGGTCCACGCCCCGCTGGATGAATACAAGCGCTACAAGCTGGTCGGCTTCGAGTCGCCGGCCCCGCTGCCCGCGGTGCCGAACGAGCACGGCGTCGTGGACCGCAAGGAAAAGCGCCGCGCGAAGCTATCACGCTGGTTCTTCGAAGACCGGGTTGCCCCGGCCACTCCCGCAGAACTGGAGGCCGCTCACGGCCACCACGGCGCCCACGAGGCCGTCGAGGCGGCAGAGTCTCAGAAGACGCTGAGCCACTAAGCAGCACCAAGCAAGACAGCTAGACAGGAAGGCCCGGTCCCCTTGGGGACCGGGCCTTCCTTTGTTTCTGCTGCCTATCGAACAGCTGCGTTGTTGTGGCTACGGACGGTACCCCGAGGCGTAGTTGCGGGTGGGCCGGACGCCGGGGCGCTGCAGGGGCACCCAGAGCTTGTAGCGGTCAGCCCGGTAATAGGACACGGAGTAGTCCACCATGGCGCGGGCCACGAACGCATGGCGCTGGATCTTCAGCAGCGGAGTTCCAACCTCGACATTCAGGAGCCGGGCTGTCGACGGGGATGCGGCCGTCGCCTCGATCATGTCCTCCCCCCATTCCATCACCAGCCCGTAGCGTTCGCTCAGCACGTTGTAGAGGGATGTGGGCGGCTCGCCGTCGAGCAAGCCGGGGACCCGGTGGGCCGGGATGAAGTTCTCGTCCACGCTCATTGGCTCACTGTCGGCCAGCAGGAGGCGCCGGAACCGGACCAGGGGCGTCCCCTCCTCCAACTGCAGCTCCCGGGCCAGGAAGGCGCTGGCGCTAATCTGCTCAAAGCTCAGCACTTTGGCGGCCGGGACCATGCCGCGGCGCTGCATCTCTTCGCTGTAGGAGGTCAGCTTTACCTGGAGATCCAGTTTGGGTTTGCGCACGAACGTGCCCAGCCCAACGACGCGCTCGATGACTTCCTCGCCCACGAGGGCATCGATTGCCTGGCGGACGGTCATCCGGGCAAGGCCGAAGCGCTGGGCGAGGTCTCGTTCGGACGGCAGCGCGGATCCCGGCGGGCAGGCGGCAGCGATGTGCGCCCGCAGGATTTCCCGGAGTTGCACGTAGATCGGCACCCCGCTCTGACGGTCGATCTCGCCGATCATCTTGGATGCGTTAGAGGACGCCATGGTTCAGCCTCCGATTGGGGCACGACGCGGGAAAAACACTCATATCTCAAGGGTAAGCCCGCGGCCCGGCAGGTCTAGACCACTGTCGACTCAAGTCGTGCGGGCCCCGCCCCCGCGGCTACCCTTGAAGTTGCAGACCGGAACCGGGGCAATGGCGCCCGCCCAGTCTGCTGGAACGCCAGTTCTGGGCACGCCTGCCTAACCGGACGCCTGCCGTAGGGAACAGCCCGTCCCGCAGCACCACCTATAGACCAGCACCACCTACTGAACCAACACCAGCATGAGGGAGTCCCGTTGCCAGTTCGCAAGGCAATTGTCACGGCCGCCATCGGCCTCCACGCCCGGCCGGCGGCAGTATTTGTCCGGGCCGTCACGGCCACCGGCCTCCCGGTGACCATCAGCAAGGACGGCAGGCCCGGCGTCGACGCCCGCTCGCTGCTGGAGGTCATGACGGAAGACTTTGAGTGTGGCTGCGAAGTGGAACTGGCCGTCGCGGCGGAGGCCCTCCCGGCGTTCTGCAGCCTTTCGGAGGCCGAGGGTGCGCTGGAGGACCTCCGGATCCTCCTGGAGTCGGCAGCCGCAGCCTGAGCCTTCCAGACCCGCACCGCACCAGGCTCCCGCACAACACGCCCGCGCAGCAGGCGCACTAGACCCGCGCAGGCGCGCGCCGCACCCCGTACTGGGGCACAAACGACGGCGGGCCCCACCAATGGTGGGGCCCGTCGTCGTGCAATCTGAATTTTAGTCCGGGTGGACGTGGCCGCTAGTGCGCGTGGTCACCGCGGCTGTACTCGTAGACCCAGCCGACGAGAGCCACTACTGCCATTCCGCCGGCGATGAAGACGATCCACCAGCCCACGGCCAGGCCGAGGAACCCGGCGGCGCAGGACAGGCCGAGCATCAGCGGCCACCAGCTCCAGGGACTGAAGTGTCCCTGTTCGCCGGCGCCTTCGTGGATTTCAGCGTCGTTGCGGTCCTCGGGGCGCATGCCCACGCGGCGGCCGGTGAAGCCCAGGTAGGCGCCGATCATGCCGGCGAGCCCGCCAACCAGCAGGATGGCCAGCGCGCCCACCCATTCGGTCCAGTTAGTCAGGTAACCGTAGATGAATGCCACCGGCACGAAGAAGAAGACGCCGTAGCCAAAGATCCTTGATTCGATTTTCACTTGGCAGTGTCCTTCTGGTCGGCGTTACCGAGGACCGCTGCTGCTGGAGCAGGCGAATCCGCGGTGTAGGACAGGGAGAGCTCCGGGTGGTGCAGGTCCAGGGCAGGACGCTCGGAGCGGATGCGGGGCAGGGACGTGAAGTTGTGGCGCGGCGGCGGGCAGGACGTGGCCCACTCGAGCGAGGCACCGAAGCCCCACGGGTCATCAACTTCAACGCGCTCGTTGCTGCGCCAGGTGATGTAGACGTTCCAGAAGAACGGAATCAGCGAGGCGCCGAGGACGAACGAGGCGATGGTGGAGAACTGGTTCATCCACGTGAAGTTGTCCTGCGGCATGTAATCGGCGTAACGGCGGGGCATGCCCTCGACACCCAGCCAGTGCTGGATCAGGAAGGTGCCGTGGAAACCGAGGAACAGCATCCAGAAGTGGATCTTGCCGAGGCGCTCGTTGAGCATCTTGCCGGTCCACTTGGGCCACCAGAAGTAGAAGCCGGCGAACATGGCGAACACGACAGTACCGAAGACCACGTAGTGGAAGTGCGCCACCACGAAGTAGGAGTCCGAGACGTGGAAGTCCAGCGGCGGCGAGGCCAGGATGATGCCGGTGAGCCCACCGAAGAGGAACGTCGCCAGGAAGCCGATGCTCCACAGCATGGGCGTCTCAAAGGTGATGGAACCGCGCCACATGGTGCCGATCCAGTTGAAGAACTTCACGCCGGTCGGAACGGCGATGAGCATCGTCATGAAGGAGAAGAACGGCAGCAGGACCGAGCCGGTGACGTACATGTGGTGTGCCCACACGGTCACAGACAGGGCAGCGATGGAGATGGTCGCGTAGACCAGGCCCTTGTAGCCGAAGATCGGCTTGCGGCTGAAGACCGGGAAAATCTCAGAGACGATGCCGAAGAACGGCAGCGCGATGATGTAGACCTCAGGGTGGCCGAAGAACCAGAAGAGGTGCTGCCAGAGGACGGCACCGCCGTTCTCAGGATCGAAGATGTGCGCACCAAAGCGGCGGTCGGCACCGAGGGCAAACAGCGCGGCGGCCAGCGGCGGGAAGGCCATCAGGACCAGGATGGAGGTCACAAGGGCGTTCCAGGTGAAGATCGGCATCCGCCACATGGTCATGCCCGGGGCGCGCATGCAGATGATGGTGGTGATGAAGTTGACCGCACCAAGGATGGTGCCGAAGCCGGAGAGCGCCAGGCCGAAGACCCAGAGGTCACCGCCCACGCCGGGGCTGAACGTCGTGTTGGACAGCGGCGCGTAAGCGAACCAGCCGAAGGACGCGGCACCCTGCGGGGTGATGAAGCCGGATACGGCGATCGTGGAGCCGAAGAGGAAGAACCAGAAGGCCAGTGCGTTCAGTCGCGGGAACGCGACGTCGGGGGCACCGATCTGCAGCGGCATGATGACGTTGGTGAAGCCGGCGAACAGCGGCGTCGCGAACATCAGGAGCATCACGGTGCCGTGCATGGTGAACAGCTGGTTGTACTGCTCTTTGGTCTGCAGTATCTGCATGCCGGGCTCGAAGAGCTCGGCACGGATCAGCAGAGCCATGATGCCGCCGAAGCAGAAGAAGATGAACGACGCGATCAGGTACATGTACCCGATCGTTTTGTGGTCGGTCGAGGTGATCCAGTTGACGACGATGCGTCCCTTGGACTTCGGTACAACGGGAGCCTCGAGGGTCCCGGCGGATTGAGTGTAAGTTGCCACGTCGCTCCCCTTACTTGGTTTCGGTCGGGGCCGGGTTGCGGTCGTACTCTTCACCGAGCAGGCCGGTGTTCCCGTCCTGGCGCAGCTTGTTCATGTGCGCCTGGAACTCCGACTCGGAGACAACCTTCACGCGGAACAGCATTTCGGAGTGGTACTCGCCACAAAGTTCGGCGCACTTGCCGTCGTAGGTGCCCTCCCGGGTGGGAGTCAACCGGATGTAGTTGGTCTTGCCGGGAATCATGTCCCGCTTCTGCAGGAAGGCCGGCACCCAGAAGGAGTGGATGACGTCGCGTGCGTTGAGCTCGAGGTCAACGGACTTGTTGACCGGCAGGTAAAGGGTGGGCAGCTTTTCCTTGTCCACGTCGTTACCGGTCAGGTGCGCCTGGACGCCTGCTTCGTGGACGTCCTCAGTGACGACGTCGCCCTTCAGGTAGTTGAAGTCCCATGCCCACTGCTTGCCGCGGACGTCGACGACGACGTCGGCCGGCTGTGAGCGGTCATCGATCGATGCCTGGTCGCGGTCGGTGAAGTAGAAGAACACCAGGACCATGAACAGCGGGATCRTCAGGTAGAACACTTCAAGCGGAAGGTTAAAGCTGTTCTGGCGGGGGAAGCCCACGGTGCCCTTGCGGCGGCGATAAGCGACGACGCACCAGATCATCAGGCCCCAGGTGATGATGCCGACGACCAGCGCGGCAATCCATGAGTTGACCCAGAGGTCCATGATGAGGTCAGTGTGATTGGTGGTGCCACGCTCGGTGGGCAACCAGCCCTTCTGTACCTCTGGTGAACATCCAGTCAAAGCCAACGCGCCGGCTAGTGCCAAGCCAGTGATCGTAGTGATCTTTTTGCGTCGGCTGCCGGTTCGGTTCTGCGAACTCACAGACGGCCCTTCCTACTTGTTGCTGTTGCCCCGCAGATTACGGGCAGGGCAAACGAAAAGTTTTACTACTCGGTGTAGAGCTTACCGCTCTCCAGGAGTTTTCGCCCACATGTCCGCACCGTGCGTCGGGAGCTTTTTGCCGGTGCCGGTCGTTGAGGATCCTGCGGCACTGAGGCCGGGCAAAATGCCCGGCCTCAGTGGAAGGAATTAGTGGAAAGAATCTCCGCAGGCGCAGGACCCGCCGGCATTGGGATTGTCGATCGTGAAGCCCTGCTTGGCGATGGTGTCCTCGAAATCGATGCTGGCACCGCTGAGGTAAGGAACACTCATCTTGTCGACGACGACTTCAACGCCGTCGTAGTCGCGCACCGCGTCCCCGTCGAGCAGCCGCTCGTCGAAGTAGAGCTGGTAGATCAGGCCGGAGCAACCGCCAGGCTGCACGGCAACGCGGAGGCGCAGATCGGTGCGGCCTTCCTGCTCCAGGAGGCTGCGGACCTTTCCGGCCGCGACGTCGGTCAGCTTGACCTCGTGCGTGGCCAGCTCGCCGGCCTGGGCGGTGGTGTCGGCGCTGTTTTCATTGGTTGTAGTGCTCATGGCCTACCTTCTTGCAACGGTGGTGGCGGCCCCGCTAGCACGGTGCCCGCCCCTACTTAAACGGTATGGGCTATAGCTACATGCTACTTCGCGCAGCCTTCTAGCTCTAACTTCTGACGTAACCGTGTGAGACGGCTGGATGTTCCCCCCGGGGGCCGGAGGGGCCGGGCGGCTAGAGCGCACCTTCGTCGTTGAGGCGCGCGAGCAGCAGGGCCTCGGCGACGATCGCGTTCCGGAAGTCGCCCAGGTGCAGCGATTCGTTGGCGCTGTGGGCCCGGGAATCGGGATCCTCGACGCCGGTGACCAGGATCTGCACGTCCGGGTAGAGCTCGGTCAGATCCGCGATGAACGGAATGGACCCGCCGATCCCCATTTCGACGGCGGGTACGCCCCAGGCCTCGCCCAGCGCCCACATGGCCACGGACGCGGCCTTCGAGCTGGTGTCCGTCAGGAAGGAGTTGCCGCTCTCCCCCGGGGTGAACACCACCTGCGCGCCGAACGGCGCGTTCTCCTCGACGTGCTTGCGGACAGCATCCATGGCGGCTGCGGGGTCCTGCCCGGGGGCCAGGCGCAGGCTGAACTTGGCCCGGGCCCGCGGCAGCAGGGTGTTGGAGGCTACGTCCACGGCCGGGGCGTCAAAACCGATGATGGACAGGGCCGGCTTGGTCCACATGCGCGAGGCAATGCTCCCGGTCCCGGCGAGCTTCACGCCGTCGAGCACGGAGGCATCGGCGCGGTACTCCTCCTCGGTGAGGTCGACCACCACGTCGTCGCGGCTCACCAGGCCCTTGATCGCGACGCTGCCCTCGTCGTCGTGGAGGGTCGCGATCAGGCGGGCCAGCAGGGTCGGCGCGTCCAGCACCGGGCCGCCGAACATGCCCGAGTGCACCGCGTGGTCCAGGACCTTGACCTCGATGGTGCCGTCCACCAGGCCGCGCAGGCTGGTGGTCAGGGCAGGAATGCCCACCTTCCAGTTGCTGGAGTCGGCCACGACGATCACGTCGGAGCGGAGAAGCTCGCGGTGCGTCTCGAGGAACTGCCGGAACGTTGGCGAGCCGGCCTCTTCTTCGCCCTCGAAGAAGAACGTCACGCCGAGGCCCAGCTCGTCTCCGAGCACGCGCGTCACGGCCGAGTAGGCGGCGATGTGGGCGAGGATGCCGGCCTTGTCATCGGCGGCACCGCGGCCGAAGAGCCGCCCGTCGCGTTCGACGGCGGTGAAGGGGTCGGTTTCCCATAGCGCCAGATCACCCGTGGGCTGGACGTCGTGGTGGGCGTAGAGCAGAACTGTCGGCTTGCCCTCGGCAGCTGGACGGCGCGCGACGACGGCGGGGCCGCCGGGTGTCCCGTCTTCCTTGTCGCAGCGCAGGATCCGCACGTCGTCGAAACCGCTGGCCCGCACGAGGGCGGCGACGGCGTCGGCGCTGCGGTTCAGCGGGGCAGGATCAAAGCTTGGCCAGGCGATGCCCGGAATGGCAACAAGGTCCGTCAGCTGGCCGATCGTTTCGTCGAACGATTCGGCAACGGCCTGGCGGAGGGCCTCGGCATCGATGGTGCCGTCGTGGTCCATAGTGGTCAGCGGGTTCCTCGCGGTTGATGAAGTCATGGCCAAAAGACTACCCGTGCGCTGGATCACGACAAACAGCATCGTCGCCGGGCCTGCGCCGTGTGGGCTGGGTCTCGGACCCGTGTCTGCGGGGTATTCTTTAGGGGTGTTTGGACGTAAAAAGGAAGCGCCATCGGCGCAGGAAATAGTTGACCAGCAGGCAGCCGAGGCAGCAGCCCGGGGCACCGTGACCGGCAAGGGCGCACCCACGCCCAAGCGCAGCGCCCAGGTAGCGGCCCGCAAGCGGCCCCTCGTGCCGGAGGACCGCAAGGCCTCCAAGGCGGCCGAGCGCGCCGCCGTCGCGGAGCAGCGGCTCAAGATGCGGCAAGCCATGGACAGCGGTGACGAGAAGTTCCTGCCCTTGCGCGACAAGGGTCCGCAGAAGCGTTTCGCCCGTGATTACGTCGATGCACGCTTCAGCCTGGGCGAGTACCTCATGTTCGGTGCCCTGCTCTTCGTCATCATCTCGCTGCTCGTGCCGGCCTCCAGCGCGCAGATGGTCTACGTCCTGGGCGGCTTCTGGGTCATGTTCCTCGCGGTCTTCGTGGACGTCTTCATCCTMTCCCGCAAACTCAAGAAGCGTCTTGGCGAAAAGTTCGGCGACGTCGAGCGCGGCACCGTCTGGTACGGCTCCATGCGCTCCCTTCAGTTCCGCCGCCTGCGCCTGCCCAAGCCCCAGGTCAACCGCGGCCAGTTCCCCGTCTGACATTCCCTCCCAGTCGTCTTCAAACGAGAAGCCCCCGGCAGTCATCTGCCGGGGGCTTCTCGTTTGCTGCGATCTGTCCGGGGCCTGATCGCCCCGTGATGCCTAGCGCCGGCTCGGGTGCATGGCCAGCAGCCGGTTGATCCGGGCGGCCCAGAAGGGTCCCTCGTAGAGGAATGCCGTGTAGCCCTGGACGAGGGTGGCGCCGGCGTCCAGCCGTTCCTGCACATCCTGCGCGGTTTCGACACCGCCCACTGAGACGAGCGTCAGCGCTCCGCCCGTCACGGACTTGAGCCGGGCCAGGACATCCAGGGACCGTTGCTTGAGGGGCGCGCCGGAAAGGCCACCGGCCCCGCACGCTTCAACCTTGTCCGGGCTGGAGACGAGCCCGGTGCGGGCGATCGTGGTGTTGGTTGCGATAATGCCGTCCAGTTTGAGGTCCAGCGCCAGGCGCGCGACGTCGTCGATGTCCTCATCGCTGAGGTCAGGCGCGATCTTGACCAGGAGGGGAACGTGGCGGCCGGCGGCCTTGTCCGCTTCCTCGCCCACTGCGGTCAGCAGCGGGCGCAGCGTCTCCACGTCCTGAAGCAGCCGGAGGCCGGGCGTGTTGGGCGAGCTGACGTTCACCACCAGATAGTCGGCGGCCGGGGCCAGGCTGCGCGCACTGATGAGGTAATCGGACACCGCATCTTCGAGCCCAACCACCTTGCTCTTGCCGATGTTCACCCCGATCACGGGCCGCACGCCGGGCTGGTGGCGCTGCAGGGCGGCGCGGGCGGACTTCAGGCGCGGGGCCACCGCCGCGGCGCCGTCGTTATTGAACCCCATCCGGTTGACGACGGCCCTGTCCTCCACGAGGCGGAACAGCCGCGGCGCCGGGTTCCCGGGCTGGGCCTGACCGGTGATCGTGCCGACTTCCACATGGCCGAAGCCGAGCTCGGTCAGCGCCTCGATGCCGTGGCCTTCCTTGTCGAAGCCGGCAGCGAGTCCGAACGGGGAGGGGAAGGTCAGGCCGAACGCCTGGGTCTGCAGGGATGCTGCGGGGGCCGTGACCTTCTGCAGCAGCCGCCCGGCGCCGCAACTGTGGGCGAGCCGGATGGCCTTGAAACCGATCTTATGGGCGCGTTCGGCGTCCATCCATGAGAAGGCCAGCCGGAAGAATGTGGGATATACGCGCATGCCTCTAGTTTTCCGGTTCGGGCCGCGCAGACCAAACCAGCGCTCGGGCGGACGCCCGTTGTGACTGCGGTTGTGACTGTCGGTGTGACTGCGGTTGTGACTGCGGCGCCCAGCGCCGTGGACCCGGCGGCCGAACAGCGCCGGGGAGAGTTAGCATGAAGCCATGACCAGCAATGATGGTGTCGGAACGGACGGCCGCGGGGCGCCGGCGCGCGGGATCGAGGCCGATGTCGTGGTGGTCGGGGCGGGCCTGGCCGGGCTCGTCGCGGCGGCCCAGGCCTATGCCGCCGGCCGGCGGGTGGCCGTGCTCGATCAGGAACCCGAGGCCTCCGTCGGCGGCCAGGCGCACTGGTCCTTCGGCGGCCTCTTCCTGGTCAACTCCCCGGAACAGCGGCGGCTCGGGGTGCGGGACAGCGAAGAACTGGCCCTCACCGACTGGCATGCGTCCGCAGGATTCGACAGGCCGGCGGACGCGCTGGCGAAGGAGTGGGCGGCGGCGTACGTGAACTTTGCCGCCGGGGAGAAACGTGCGTGGCTCGCGTCGCTGGGCGTCCGGCTGTTTCCCTTGGTGCAGTGGGCCGAACGCGGCGGCTACGGCCCGGACGGCCACGGCAACACTGTCCCGCGCTTCCATGTCGCATGGGGCACGGGACCTGCCCTGGTGGCTCCCTTCCTTGCCAAACTGCGCGAGGGCGAAGCCGCCGGGCGCGTGTCCTTTCATTTCCGACACCGCGCCACTGAGCTTGTGAAAACCGCGGGCCGGGTGAGCGGCGTGCGCGGCGAACTGCTCGAGGCCAGCAGCGCGGGGCGGGGCGAAAGATCCTCAAGGCGCCCGGCAGGCAGTTTCGAGGCCATGGCCGCGGCGGTGGTGGTGACGAGCGGCGGGATCGGCGGCAACCACGATTCGGTCCGCAGGCAGTGGCCCGGCGGCATTGCGCCGGAGCGGATGCTGAGCGGCGTACCCGCTTCCGTGGACGGGGACTTCCTGCAGGCCGTGGGTCGGGCCGGCGGGAACCTCATCAATGGCGACCGGATGTGGCACTATCCGGAGGGCATCCACAACCATGCCCCGGTCTGGCCGCGGCACGGCATCCGGATCCTGCCCGGGCCGTCGGCCCTGTGGCTGGACGCTACGGGGCGGGCCCTCCCCCCTCCCCTGTTTCCCGGATTCGATTCCCTCGGCGCCCTCCGCCACATTCTGGCCACCGGACATGCCCATTCCTGGTTCGTCCTCAACAGGACCATCGCCCTGAAGGAGTTCGCCCTGTCCGGATCAGAGCAGAACCCGGATCTCACGGGCAAGGATGTCCGCCTGCTGGCCGCCAGGCTGAAGCCCGGCAGCGACACGCCGCTGCAGCGTTTCCTGGACCGCGGAGTCGACTTCCTGCAGGCGGACAACCCCGCCGGGCTGGCCGGCCAAATGAACGAATTGACTGGCGGACAGCTCATTGACCCCGGGACCCTGGACCAGCTGATCCGCGACCGGGACCGGCAGTTTTCCAGCGGGCTGGGCAAGGATCCGCAGCTGGCGGCCATTCGGGCCGCGCGCCGTTTCGCCACCGACAAGCTCATGCGGGTGGCGCCACCGCACCGGCTGCTGGATCCGCGCCACGGTCCGCTGCTTGCCGTCCGGCTCTCCGTCCTGACACGCAAGAGCCTCGGCGGCCTGCACACGGATCTGCAGTCGCGGGTCCTGGACGTGACCGGGCAGCCCGTACCCGGGCTGTTCGCCGCCGGTGAAGCCGCAGGGTTCGGCGGCGGCGGAATTCACGGCTACCGGGCCCTCGAGGGGACATTCCTGGGCGGGTGCCTCTTCTCCGGACGTTCGGCCGGCCGCTCCGCGGCGTCCGCAGCATAGTCAGCGGCGCAGGCAACAGCGCAGGAGGAAAGTCGATGCAGTGGCGGACCGACATACTGGGGGATGATTTCCAGGCGTGCGCCTTCGAGGCCACCGGACCTGACGGCGTGCTGCGCACGGCCACCCTGGTCCGCCATACCCCGCTGGGACCGGCACCATCTGCCCTGCCGGCCCGGGCCGTGCTGTTCCTGCACGGCTGGAGTGACTACTTCTTCAACGAGGAACTCGCGGAATTCTGGGCCCGGCAGGGATTTGAGTTCTTCGCACTCGACATGCACAACCACGGCCGCAGCCTGCGGCCGGGCACCCACGGCGGCTACGTCGCGGACCTGGACAACTACGACGCCGAAATCACAGCAGCGATCGGCATCATCGGCTCGCTCCGGCCGGCCGGCGCGGCGCCGCGGCTGATACTCATGGGCCACTCCACCGGCGGCCTCATCGCGGCGCTGTGGGCCGACCGGCACCCGGGGGTGGCATCGCAGCTGGTTCTGGACAGCCCGTGGCTGGAGGTCCACGGCAGCCCCGCCCTGCGCCGGGCCGCGCGGACCATGGTGGAGCCGTTCGCCCGGTTCTGGCCAGAGTCGGTGATCCGGCTGCCAGAGCGTGCCTTCTACTGGCGCAGCATCAGCAGCGCGGCGGAGGGCGAATGGGCGCTGGACGATGCCTACCGTCCGCCGCATGCCTTTCCGGTCCGTGCCGGCTGGCTCAGCGCCGTGCTGAGCGGTCAGTCCAAGGTGGCGCGCGGCCTGAACATCGATGTGCCCATCCTCGTGCTGATTTCGGGCGCCAGCGCCAACGGGATGTTCTGGAAGGAGTCCATGCGCCGCACCGACGCGGTCCTCGACGTGAACACGATCGCCCTACGAGCGCTTAGCCTGGGCCGGACCGTCACGCTGGAGCGGATTGACGGGGCCCTGCATGACGTCTTCCTCTCCGCACCCCGGGTCCGCGCGGACGCCTATGCCCGGCTGTCCCGGTGGCTCAGGGCGTACGTATTCGGCTGACGCGAACTAGGCGCCGGCGGCAGCGGCCCGCCTCCGGCAGGCAGAGGCCCGGTCCGGCCGGCCGGTCAGGTGCCCTGATTGCCTGCGACGGGAGCGGCGTCGACCGCTCCTCCGTAGCGGCGGTCCCGCTGGGCATAGATCTCGACGGCGTCCCACAGCGTCCGGCGGTCCACGTCCGGCCACAGGGTGTCCATGAACACGAACTCGGCGTAGGCCGACTGCCACAGCATGAAATTGGACAGCCGCTGCTCGCCGGAGCTGCGCAGGAACAGGTCAACGTCGGGCAAGTCCGGCTCGTCCAGGAACTTTTGGATGGTCCGTTCGGTGATGGCGCCCGGTTTGAGCCGGCCCTGCGCCACTTCCTCCGCGATCGCGGCGACGGCGTCGGCGATCTCGGCGCGTCCGCCATAGTTGACACACATGTTCAAGGTGCAGGTGCTGTTGCCGCGGGTGTAGTCCTCGGCCTCTTCGAGTTCGCGGATCACCGAGCCCCACAGTTTCGGACGCCTCCCGGACCAGCGGATCCGGACCCCCCAGTCATCGAGCTGGTTCCGTTGACGGCGCAGCACGTCCTTGTTGAAGCCCATCAGGAAGCGCACCTCCTCGGGGGACCGCCGCCAGTTCTCGGTGGAGAAGGCGTATACGCTGACGTGCTCGATTCCCAGCTCGATCGCGCCGGCCATGACGTCCAGCAGGGCGGGCTCCCCCGCCTTGTGGCCCTCGATCCTCGGCAGGCCGCGCTGGTTCGCCCAGCGTCCGTTGCCGTCCATGACGATCGCTACATGCCTCGGAATGAGCTCCGCGGGAATCGCGGGCGGAACAGCGCCGGATGGATGCGGATAGGGAGCCACCACCGGGGCGGTCCGCCGCCGGACAATGGCCTGCTTCCCCTGGCTCTTCTCCAGGTTTCTTCCCAAGCTTCTTCCCAATGCCACTTTTACGTTCGCTCCACATGTTTGAGGGATTTGAGGACTCGCTCCAGGTGCCACTGAAGGTAGCTGGCCACCAGGCCGGCCGCTTCCCGGCGGTGAACGGATTCGGAGGCATCCGCCGTCGTCCAGTTCCCGGTGAGCAGGGCACCAAGCAGGACCACGGTTTCCGGGGCAGGCGCCGGGGACCCCGGCGGCCGGCACTCGGGGCAGACCATGCCGCCCAGCGGCACGGAAAAGGCCGTGTGCGGCCCGGGCGCACCGCACCGGGCGCAGTCGGTAAAGCTCGGCGCCCAGCCGCCGGTCGCAAGGGCGCGGAGCAGGTACGAATCCAGGATCAGTTCGGAGGCGTGGTCACCCCGGCTCAGGGACGCGAGTGCACCAACCAGCAGGTTGTACTGGGCGGTTCCGGCTTCGCCGTCGACGTCCGTGAGCTTCTCTGCTGTCTCGGTCATGGCGGCCGCCACCGTGTAGCGGCCATAGTCCGCCGCGATGTTTCCGCCGTAGGCGCCTTTGGCCACGGCTTGCGTGACGACGTCCAGCGTGCGCCCGGAAATCAGCTGGAGATCGGCCACCATGAACGGTTCCAGCCTGGCGCCGAATCGGCTGCTGGTGCGTCGGACGCCCTTCGCCACCGCTCGCACCTGGCCGTGGTGCTTTGTCAGCAGGGTGATGATCCGGTCGGCCTCGCCCAGCTTATGGGTGCGCAGTACGACGGCGTCATCACGGTAGGCGCGCGCTGCGAAGGATTGTTGGGCCACAGTTAATCTTCGCACTGTCTTTACGGAATCACGGCATGGGCAGCACTGCCGAGGTAAAACACTGCGCCGCCGGAGTGTTCCGGCGGCGCAGTGTGTCTCAGGTCAGTGTCTTCCGTGGCTGTGTCTGCCGTTCTGGCGGACGCCGTGCCGGCGGACGGATCAGGCGCGGGCGTCCCGAATGGCGCGGTTCACGGCCGAGATGACGGCTTTGAGGGCGGACGTGCTGGTGTTGGCATCGATCCCGACACCCCAGAGCACGCGCTCCCCCACGGCGCATTCGACGTACGCGGCGGCCAGGGCGCTGCCGCCTTCGGAGAGCGCGTGTTCGCTGTAGTCCAGGACGCGTACGTCCACGCCGTCCTCGCGCAGGATGCTCAGCAGGGCCGCGATGGGGCCGTTGCCGGTCCCGGTCCGGCGGACCTGGTTTCCGTCGACCTTCAGGGCGGCGGTCAGGGTCATGGCGCCGTCCTCGTCAGTTTCGGTGCTGATCGAGCCGAGGGCGTAGCGGCCCCACTRCGTGTCGGCCGAACCCGAGGGCAGGTATTCGTCCTGGAAGACCTGCCACAGCTGGGGTCCGCTGACTTCCCCGCCCACCGTGTCGGTCCGTTTCTGGATGACGCCGGAGAACTCGATCTGGGCGCGGCGCGGCAGGTCCAGGCTGTGTTCGTTCTTGAGCAGGTACGCGACGCCGCCCTTGCCGGACTGCGAGTTGACGCGGATGACCGCCTCGTAGCTGCGGCCAAGGTCCTTCGGGTCGACCGGCAGGTACGGGACCTGCCAGGTGTAGTCGGCCACGTCCTTGCCCGCCGCGGCCGCATCCTTTTCGAGGGCCTCCAGGCCCTTCTTGATCGCGTCCTGATGCGAGCCGGAGAACGCGGTGAAGACCAGGTCTCCGCCGTACGGGGAGCGCTCGGCCACGGGCAGTTGGTTGCAGTACTCCACGGTGCGGCGGATTTCGTCGATGTCGGAGAAATCGATCATCGGATCGATGCCCTGGACGAACATGTTCAGGCCCAGGGTCACCAGGTCCACGTTGCCGGTCCGCTCGCCGTTGCCGAAGAGGCAGCCCTCGATCCGGTCTGCGCCGGCCAGGTAGCCGAGCTCGGCGGCGGCAACGCCGGTGCCGCGGTCATTGTGCGGGTGCAGGGAGAGGATGATGCCCTCCCGGGGGTGCAGGTTCCGGCTCATCCACTCGATGGAGTCGGCGTAGACATTGGGGGTGGCCATTTCCACCGTGGCGGGCAGATTGATGATGACCTGCCGGTCCGCGGACGCCTCGAAGACGTCGGCGATCGCGTTGCAGACGCGGATGGCGTATTCCAGCTCGGTTCCGGTGAAGGACTCGGGCGAGTATTCGTAGGTGATGTGCGTATCGACGAGGGTTTCCTCGTACTTCTTGCACAGCCGAGCGCCCTGAAGGGCGATGTCCAGGATGCCGTCTTCGTCCTGGTTGAAGACCACGCGGCGCTGCAGGACGGACGTGGAGTTGTAGAGATGGACGATCGCCTGTTTCGCGCCGACCAAGGACTCATAGGTCCGCTCAATCAGGTGCTCACGGGCCTGCGTCAGCACCTGGATCGTCACGTCGTCGGGGATGTGGTTGCCCTCGATCAGCTGCCGGACGAAATCGAAGTCCGTCTGCGACGCCGAGGGGAAACCGACTTCGATCTCCTTGTAGCCCATCCGGACCAGCAGCTGGAACATCTTCAGCTTGCGGGCCGGGCTCATGGGATCGATGAGGGCCTGGTTGCCGTCGCGCAGGTCCACGGCGCACCAGCGCGGGGCCTTGGTGATGACTTTGTCGGGCCAGGTGCGGTCCGGCAGTTCAACGGTGATCTGGTCCTGGAACGGGATGTAACGGTGGACCGGCATTCCTGAGGGCTTCTGTGCGTTCTGCATTACAATCGGGGCCTTTTCTGTGGTTCTTGGTGAAAGGGTGGCCGGGCAACACAAACTCCGCAGCGAGGGTGGGCCTTGCGCTAGATCGCGTCTGAGGCCTCGCCGCGGCAGCTAAGAAGAAGCAGTTCTGCGCGCACAATTTCACAGTAACACGGGTGCGTAAGATGAAGGAGCCAGACCACCGTAACGTCCACCATGCAGACTGTGCGCCGACAAACGCTCCGGCGCCGGACTGCCTCTCAAAGGAGCATCCGTGCCACTTTCGGGAATCGACCTGTCCACCATCGACGCCAACGTCCGTCCTCAGGATGACCTGTACCAGCACGTGAATGGCGGCTGGCTCGACAGCACGGTCATTCCGGACGACCGGCCCCTGGAGGGCACGTTTACTGCGCTGCGCGACGCTTCGGAGCTCGCCGTGAAGGAAATTATCGAGCGGGCCGCCGCGCGTGGTTCCGAGGCTACCGGCATCGAGCGGAAGATCGGGGACCTGTACAACAGCTTCATGGACGAGGCGGCGGTGGAAGCCAAGGGCCTGGACCCGCTCCGCGCGCGGCTGGCGGAGGTTTTTGCCACGACGTCGGTGCCCGCACTCGTGACGCTGGCCGGACGCCTGTTCCGCGCCGATGTCTCGGGGCTTTTCTATATCTACCCCGCCCCGGACGCCGGAAACCCGGACCGGGTGCTGCTCTACACCGGCCAAGGCGGCCTCGGCCTGCCGGATGAGTCCTACTACCGGGAAGAGAAGTTCGCCCCGATGGTCCGGGCCTACCGGGAACACGTTCAGGCCATTCTGGGCCTCGCCGATGTGGCGGACGCGGAGGGCGCGGCCGGACGCGTGGTGGCGCTGGAAACTTCGCTCGCCTCGCACCACTGGGACAACGTGACTTTGCGGAATCCGCAAAAGACGTACAACCTGAAGTCAGCCGGTGAGGCCGCGGAGCTGTTCCCCCTGCTGGCCGACTGGTTCGACGCCGCCGGCATCGAGCCGGACAAGCGCGCCGAACTCGTGATGAGCACCCCAGATTTCTTCTCCGGCGCGGCCTCCCTGCTGGCCACCGAACCGCTGGCCACATGGCAGGAATGGCTCGCCATGCGCGTGGTCAGCGCGGCCGCCCCCTACCTGTCCGCGGCGTTCGTGGACGCGAACTTCGCGTTCTATGGCACCACCCTGAGCGGTACGCCGCGGATCAAAGACCGCTGGAAGCGCGGCGTCGCGGTGGTCGAGGCGGGCCTCGGTGAGGCGGTCGGCCAGATCTACGTGGCCGAACATTTCCCGGAAGGCAACAAGGCACGCATGCAGACCCTTGTCACCAACCTCATCGCGGCGTACCGGGACTCCATCCTGGGACTGGACTGGATGGGCGAGGCAACGAAGCTCGAGGCCCTGAAGAAACTGGACACCTTCCGCGCCAAAATCGGCTACCCGGACAAGTGGATCGACTACTCCGCCGTGGAGGTCGATCCCGCCGATCTGCTGGGGAACGTGGAGCGCGCGCACAGCGCCGACGTCGACCGCCACCTCGACGAGGTCGGCAAGCCCGTGGACCGCGAGAAGTGGCTCATGACCCCGCAGACGGTCAACGCCTACTACCACCCACTGCTGAACGAGATCGTTTTTCCCGCCGCCATCCTGCAGCCTCCGTTCTTCACCGCCGACGCCGATGACGCCGTCAACTACGGCGGCATCGGTGCCGTGATCGGCCACGAAATCGGCCACGGCTTCGATGACCAGGGCTCGCAGTATGACGGCAACGGCCTGCTCCGCAACTGGTGGACCGAGGACGACCGCACCGCCTTCGAGGCGCTGACCTCCCGGCTGGTGGCGCAGTTTGACGCGCTCTCCCCCACGGCCGCCCCCGGCCACAACGTCAACGGCAAGCTGACCCTGGGCGAGAACATCGGCGACCTCGGCGGCCTCACAATCGCCTACAAGGCCTACCTGATCAGCCTCGACGGGAAGGAGCCCCCGGTGCTCGACGGCCTGACCGGGGTCCAGCGCTTCTTCGCGTCCTGGGCCGCGGGGTGGCGGCAGGTCATCCGGACTGAAGAGGCCGTCCGCCGGCTGGCGACGGACCCGCACTCCCCCAACGAGTTCCGCACCAACTCGATCGCCAAGAACCTCGATGCCTTCCACGAAGCGTTCGACGTCACCGATCAGGACGGCATGTGGATGCCACCGCAGGAGCGCGTCAGCATCTGGTGACCGGCGGCTGTCAAAGCTAAAAGGGCCGGCCACGGGGTTTCCCGGGCCGGCCCTCCGTCGTTGGCGCCAGTTTGTCGCCGCAGGTTTCAGTCACTGCCGGGACCCTGCGCTTCAGCGCATAGTCAGCCGGTGATCAGCGCCGGGTTCGCCTGCTGGCAGACGGTGTCGCCGGCTGTCTGGTTGACGATGTCCGCCGGCAATTGCGGCGTGGTGTCTGCGGTCGGTGTCCCGTTCGCGAAATCGCTGCCCAGGTAAACCTGGACTCCCGCAACTCCGGCGGCCGGGAGCACCCGGCCCGGCGCCACACCCAGCGCCGCCGCGACGTCCGCGGCCACGTCAGCGTAGTCCGCACCGTAGTACACAGCCGTCGCCGCGACGGGCGGAGCCGTCAACTGTCCCACCTGTGTGAAGCCGGCGCCCTTGATGGCCTGCATGATCTCCTGGGTCCGGGCCGGAACGCCCGAGCCGTTGGCCACAGTGACGGGCTGCAGCGTCTTGTCGTAGGCCGGTACCGTGGCGCTGGGCGTCGGCGTGGCGCTGGCACTCGGGGAAGCGCTCGGCGTTGCGGTGGGATCCGTCAGGTCGACGTCGTTGCGCATGGCATTGAACAGCTGGGATGCCGCGGGCTCGGCCAGCTGCAGCCGGTTGGGGTCCGCTTCGGCCGGGACGGTGGGCGTGGCCACGAAAGCCACCTTGCCAACGTCGATGTTTTTGAGCCGGTTGCCCACGGTCAGCAGCGTCGGCACCGAGGCCAGACCGTCGTCGATGGTCAGGTTCTTCGTGATCGCGTCCGCGATGCCGAGCATCCGGGCCGGGTTGGTGAGGGTGCCGTCGTCCTTGATTTTCCTGGTCAGGGAGGACAGGAAGCCCTGCTGGGCCTTGATGCGGCCGAGGTCGCCGCCGTCGCCGAAGGCGTGCCGGGTGCGGACGAAGGACAGTGCCTGCTCGCCCTGGACGGTGGACGTGCCCTTGGGCAGCCGCAGCTTCGAGTCGGGGTCGTACACGGCGTCGCTGACACACACAGACACACCGCCGACGGCGTTGGAGAGTTCCTTGACGGCGTTGAAGTCGGCCATCATGAAGTGGTCGATTTCCAGGCCGGTGAGCTTGTTGACGGTGTCCACGGCGCAGCCGATGCCGGCCTCGGACATGGCCGAGTTGATCATGACACCCGTCTGGGCCGGGTACTCCTTGTTGGTTTTCGGATCCTTGCACTTGGGAATGTCGACCAGCAGGTCCCGGGGGAAGCTGACCACATTGACCCGCTTGTTGTCCGCGGAGATGTCCATCAGCATCATCACATCCGAGTGCCCATAGCCGGTCGCGTCATCGCTGGTTCCGTACTGCGCATTCTTCCCGTCGCGCGTGTCCGAACCAAGGACCAGGATCTGCATCCGGTCCGTCGAATCGTTCACGGCGTTCTCGGTCTTGGTGCTGCCGGCGCTCAGCGGGGCCTTGGTGAGGTTGCCCTGGAGCCGGAGGGCCCAGTAGGCGCCGAAAGCGATCACGCCGACCAGGAGCACGGCCACCACGCCCGTGAAGACTTTCAGCCAGGTGGGGGTCCGGCGGGCAGCGCCGAGGTGGCGGGCCGGACCAACGGCGGGATCGGCCGTGTGCCGGGCAGCGGCGGTTGACCGAGCCGGCGGGGCGGATCCGTCGGCACGGTTGTCACGGGGTCGAACCACTTGTTGAGCCTTCCTAAACGAACGGGGAGTCAGCCCATTTTAGAGTCCGAATCTGAGAAAACGCCGATGGGCCCCGCCTTGGGAGCGGCGGAGCCTGCCGACGGCCGAAATAGGGCCTAAACGGGACCCGGCTCAGAAGCCCAGTTTGACGAGCTGCTTCGGGTCCCGCTGCCAGTCCTTGGCGACTTTCACATGCAGGTCGAGGTAGATCCGGGCACCGAGCAGCGCCTCAATCGCCTTGCGCGCGTTGGTCCCGACCTCGCGGAGCCGGGCGCCGCCCTTGCCGATGATGATGGCTTTCTGGGAGGGCCGCTCAACGTAGAGATTGACGCGGACGTCCAGGAACGGCCGGTCTTCGGGCCGGCCTTCCCGCGGAACGATTTCGTCGACGACGACGGCCAAGGAGTGCGGCAATTCGTCGCGGACGCCTTCGAGGGCGGCTTCCCGGATGAGTTCGGCGATCATCACCGCTTCGGGTTCGTCCGTCAGGTGCCCGTCCGGGTACAGCGGCGGCGACGCCGGCATGTGGCTGATCAGCACGTCGGCAAGGGTTTCGACCTGGAAGCCGTCGGTGGCGGAGACCGGGACGATGTCCTTCCAGCCGTCCTCGCCGAGGACCTCGCGGCCCAGGGCGGCGACGGCGAGCAGCTGCTCGGTGAGGCCCTGGCGGTCCACGGTGTCGGCCTTGGTCACGATCGCAATGATCGGCTTGTTGCCGAGGGCGGCGAGCTGGGCGGCGATGAACTTGTCTCCCGGGCCGATCTTCTCGTTGGCCGGCAGGCAGAAACCGATCGCGTCAACCTCGGCGAGGGTGTCGGCGACGAGTTCGTTCAGCCGCTTCCCCAGCAGCGTGCGCGGGCGGTGCAGGCCCGGGGTGTCCACGAGGATCAGCTGGGCGTCATCCCGGTGCACGATGCCACGGATCGTGTGCCGGGTGGTCTGCGGCTTGGCCGAGGTGATCGCGACCTTTTGGCCGACCAGGGCGTTGGTGAGGGTGGACTTGCCCGCGTTGGGCCGCCCCACCAGCACCGAGAACCCGGCCCGGTAGCCGCCGTAGGCTGCTTCGCCGTCGGACTTATTCTGCTTGCTCACGTGAGACTCCCTGTTGGATTGGTGCGGCCTCGTCGAGAAGGTCTTCAAGGTCAGTTTGTTCTTTTGCTACGGCGGCCGCAATGATGTGGCTGACGCGGTTCCGCCGGCCCTCGAGCCGGTCGGCGCGGAGGGACAGCCCGTGGACCTGGACGGCGCTGCCGACAATCGGCACCCGCCCGAGGGCCTTGGCGAGCAGGCCGCCCACGGTGTCCACTTCGTCGTCGTCKAGCTCGAGGTCGAAGAGCTCTCCGAGGTCATCGATGCTCATCCGGGCGCTGACCCGGTAGCTTCCGTCGCCCAGGGCCACGGCCTCGGCGCTTTCGGTGTCGTATTCGTCCACGATCTCGCCGACGATCTCCTCGATGAGGTCCTCAAGCGTGACCAGCCCTGCCGTTCCGCCGTATTCGTCGATGACGATCGCAACGTGCGTGGATTCCTTCTGGAGTTCGCGGAGCAGGTCGCTGACAAGCTTCGAGTCCGGCACGTAGCGGACCTCGCGGGCGAGTTCGTCCACCGCCGGCGGGTCCTCGTCCGGGCCGAGGTTGTGGAGGCAGGCGGCGACGTCTTTGAGGTACACAATGCCCAGGATCTGGTCCGTGTTTTCGCCGATGACCGGGATCCGCGAGTACCCGGAGCGCAGGAACAACGACATCGCACGCCGCAGGCTGGACCCGGAGTCGATCGTGAGGATGTCGGTCCGCGGCACCATGACTGAGCGGACCAGGGTGTCCCCGAAATCGAAGACCGACTGAATCAGCTCGGCCTCGTTGTCCTCGATCACGTCGGACTCGGTGGCCCGGTCCACAAGTTCGCGGAATTCCTCTTCGCTGAAAAACGCCTCGCTGTCGGCCGGCGCGCCGGGGGCGACGACGCTGCCAAGCCGCACCAGCCAGCCCGGGATCGGGCCGAGCACGGCGTAGAGGGACCGGACCAGCGGGGCGCTGAACCGGACCAGGGCGGCTGAGTGGACCCGGCCGAGCTGCCGCGGGGACACCCCCACGATCACGAAGCCGACCACCGCCATGATGCCGGTGGCCGCCAGGCCGGCGAGCCAGACGTTGTCCAGCATGCTGTAGAGGAGGACGGTCACGGCGACGGCGGCTGCCATCTCGAACCAGACCCGCCAGAACCGGAGGGCGCGCATGTGCCCCACGGGCTGCGCCAGGATGCGTTTGAGCGACGTGCCCCTGCTGTGCAGGACCGCCTGCTCGGCATCATGCCGGGGCAGGAAGTTGAAAGCGGACTCGGCAGCGGTGAGCACCGCGGCAAAGCTAAGGAACACCAGCGCCATGCCGGCCAGGATCAGTGGGGTCACTGAACCGTCTCGGACGGGGCCGCTTTGCCGGTGAAGGCGGTCAGCAGTTCGCGCTGCAGCCCGAACATCTCTTCCTTCTCTTCCGGCTCCGCGTGGTCATAGCCCAGCAGGTGCAGGATGCCGTGCGTGGTCAGCAGCAGCATCTCGTCCTGGGTGGAGTGGCCGGCGTTGCGGGCCTGGACCTCGGCCACCTGGGGGCAGATGGCGATGTCGCCGAGCATGCCCTGGGGCGTCGGCTTGTCCGGCGTGCCCGGGGTGAGCTCGTCCATAGGCACGGAAAGGACATCGGTGGAGCCGGGTTCGTCCATCAGTTCAAGGTGGAGCTTTTCCATGGCCGGTTCGTCCACCAGCAGGATGGACAGTTCCGCCTGCGGGTGGATGTAGAGGCTTTCGAAGATGAAACGCGACAGAGCCACGAGCTCCGACTCGTCCACGACGACGCCGGATTCGTTGTTGACCTCAATGCTCATGCGTGTTCTCCCCGCGTTTCCCGGGCAACGGAGTGCTTGACCCGGTTCCTTTGGACTTCGTCCCAGATGCTGTAGGCGTTGACGATATCCCCGACCAGGCGGTGCCGGACGACGTCGGAGGCATCCAGGATCGAGAAGTTGACGTCCTCGATCCCCTGCAGGATCTCCTCGACGATCCTGAGCCCCGAGCGGGTGCCGAAGGGCAGGTCCACCTGGGTGATGTCCCCGGTGACCACCATCTTGGAGCCGAAGCCCAGACGGGTCAGGAACATCTTCATCTGTTCCGGCGTGGTGTTCTGGGCCTCATCGAGGATGATGAAGGCGTCGTTCAGCGTCCGGCCGCGCATGTAGGCCAGCGGGGCGACTTCGATGGTGCCGGCGGCCATGAGGCGCGGAATGGATTCGGGGTCCATCATGTCGTGCAGGGCGTCGTACAAGGGCCGCAGGTAGGGGTCGATCTTGTCGCTCAGGGTGCCCGGCAGGAAGCCTAGCCGCTCCCCCGCCTCGACGGCGGGACGGGTCAGGATGATGCGGCTGACTTCCTTCTGCTGCAGTGCCTGGACCGCCTTGGCCATCGCCAGGTAGGTCTTGCCGGTACCGGCCGGCCCGATCCCAAAGATCACCGTGTTCGCGTCGATCGCGTCCACATAGTTCTTCTGGTTCAGCGTCTTGGGCCGGATGGTCTTCCCGCGGGTGGAGAGGATGTTGGTGGTCAACACTTCCACGGGGTTCTGCAGTGACTGGCTGCGGAGCAGGGAGACGAGCTGCTGCAGGACGGCCGGGGTGATGACGGTGCCCCTGGCCACCAGCCCGCGCACCTCGTTGAGCAGGCGCATGATGCGCGGCACGTCGGCGGCAGGACCGCTGATGGCAAGCTCATTCCCGCGGACATGGAAATCGACGGCGGGGAACTGGTTTTCGATGAACCTTAAGGCTTCGTCATGGCTGCCCAGCGACTGGACCATCTGTTCTGAGTCGTCGAACACGACCACCTCCGTCCGCAGCCCTGGTAGGGAGTGGGGGAATTCCCCTGCGGTGCGTTCTCGGGCGCTGAACCGGGCCTTGCCGTTCGCTGCTTCAGTCATGGTGTTGGCCCGCGGGCCTCTGGTCCCCTCCAGTATGAATATGGTCGGTCGCCGTGATCCGTACCGACGGCGGTTCGCACCGCCCGCGGCCCGGGTCAACGGGTGCTTCCATCTTACGCCAGCGCGGCGCGCCCGACGCCGTACGGGGAACCGGCGTCGGGCGTTACACGTCGGTGTTTCCGAAGCCGACCCACCCATCCAGCCAGTGGGCGCCGGTAACCGGGAACGGCTGTACAGCGCTCCCCCGCTCCGCATCGTCCCCGCGGCCGGGCCGAGCCGGCCGTGYCGCCGTCAAGGCCCAGGCTGCCCACAAGCGGGACAGCGACTGCAGCATGGTCATGCCACGCTCTCCAGCGCGCCGGCGCCGGACCGGACACCGACGTAGTCTCCCTTGTAGAAGAGCAGGGGCTCGGCGCCGGGTCGTGCGCCCAGGGCGCGGACGGCGCCGACGACGATCGTGTGGTCCCCGCCGTCGTACTCCTGGTGCAGTTCGCAATCCACCCAGGCCAGTGCCTGGTCCAGGACGGGGTTGCCCAAGGGCGAGGGCGAGTGCTCAACGCCGGCGAACTTCTCCGTTCCCGACCGCGCGAACTGCCCCGCGAGATGCTGATGTTCTGCGGGCAGGATGTTCACGGTAAACCGGCCCGCCTCACGCAGCAGCGGCCAGGTGGTGGACGTCCGTGCCGGGCTGAAGGTGACAAGGGCCGGCTCCAGGGACAGGGAGGAGAAGGACTGGCACGTGAACCCKGCCGGCCCGTGCTTCGTTGCTGCCGTGATCACCGTCAGGCCGGTGGCGAAGTGTCCGAGAATGTGGCGGAGTGTCCTCGGGCTGAGATCAGTTTGTTCCGTCATGGCGGGTCCTTTCGACGCTGGAAACCCCAATCAACCACCGCGGACCCGGCTTCCCAAGCCCGGCTGCAACGCACAGTCGCGCAGCGACACAGCGCGTCACGGACCCGTTGCATGACGTAAAAATTCGGCACCGCCTGGGAACCTTGCGGACCGTAGGGACCTGGACCGCGGGCTGCCGGCGGCATCCGGGTAACTGGGGTTCGCCGGCCATGGCCGCTAGGCTCGGTCGATGCCAAACTCCGAGAACCTGTTGGACGTCAGATCCGCGTATGACACAGTTGATCGACGTCGGATGCGGTGCCGGACGAATGACCAGCTACCTCAGCCACGCCGGGCTGAACGTCAGCGGCGTCGACCTGTCGCCCGAAATGGTCCGGGTCGGGCAGCAGCTGCATCCCGAGCTGTCGTTCGAAGTCGGAGAGCTGACTGACCTGCCGGCAGCCGACGCCGCTGCAGACGGCATCCTGGCCTGGTATTCGATCATCCACTCTCCCCCGACGGCCCTGCCGGCGATCGCGCGCGAGTTCTGGAGAACGCTCCGCCCAGGCGGCTCGGCCCTCATCGGATTCCACGCCGGCAGCGGCCACCGCACTATTGACCGTGCCTACGGACACGACGTCCAACTCCGTGCAGAACGGCACGCCCCCGACGACGTGGCGCTGCGGTTCACCGAGCAAGGTTTTGTGATGCGCGCCCAGCTTGTGCGTTCGCCGAGAGCCATGGAGAAAGACCCTCAGGCCGCCATCCTCGTCGACAAGCCCTCCGTCCCCTCGTAGGGATTTCACCCGCAGCGGGTGAGGCCCATGCCACGCATGACGCCAACAATAGTCATACCTTCCACTGGCAGGGCTGAAGGACGGACCGTCCCGGAAACGAGAAGGCGTCGCACCGAGACGCCGCAACTTTGAGAGCAGGAATCACAAATGAGTCTCCCGGGAAACTTTTGGGATATTTTCTGGTGGTTCCTCACAGCGTCCGTATTCTTTGCCTGCCTGTTTGGTGTTTTTGCGCTCATCGGTGACCTCTTTCGCGCTCAGGAATTGAACCATTCCAAAGCCAAGGAACTCCTGGACGCTGGAACCGGCAGCGCTGAAGAGTTAGAAAGAATCAAGAACCGTGTGCTCGTCTGACGGCGTTCGCGGCATCGAAGAACGTTGAGGCAGCAGTGCGCGGATTCTTCCAGGATATTGAAACGTTCGCCTTGCTCCTGCTGGCGGCCCACATATTGCTCGTGACCGTCGCAACTGTCCTCGTGTCGATGAATCGCCGTCCATCCTCTGCTATTGCCTGGGTGCTCGCCATAATCTTCATACCGATCCTTGGTGCAATCGCGTTTTTCTTTGTCGGTTACTCGAAACTGCCCAAGGCGCGCCGGGACAAACAGCGCGAAGTCAACAATCTGGTCCTGGCGCGGACTGAAGGCAGCCCGCTGGTTAGCCGCGGCCTTGACTGGCCGGAGTGGCTGCATTCTGCGGTGGTATTGAACAGCAACCTTGGGGCGCTCCCTATGGTGTCGGGCAATAGTGCGACCCTATTGGGCGACTACAACGGCACTTTCGATGCCATGATCGCTGAGATTGATTCGGCCACCAGTTACGTGCACGTGGAGTTTTACATCCTGGTGCTGGACGCAACGACGACGCCGTATTTTCAAGCGTTGGCCCGGGCAAGACGACGCGGCGTCGACGTCCGGGTTCTGTCCGATCATTTGGCTGGCCTGAAGTTCCCCGGCCGGAAAGAAACCCTGGACTTCTTCCAGGAGATAGGGGCGGAATATCGCCCCATGCTGCCGGTGCGGCCATGGCGCGGCGAATGGCAGAGGCCTGACCTGCGCAATCACCGGAAGATCTTGGTCGTCGATGGCCGCGTGGGATTCACTGGATCCCAGAACGTCATCGACGCGAGCTACGACACGAAGGCCAACCTGAAGCGCGGGCTCCAGTGGCACGAGCTGATGATGCGCGTTGAGGGACCTGTGGTCCGGGAACTGGATGCGGTCTTCGCGACGGACTGGTACAGCGAAACGGATGTGATACTGCCACTGGATTCAAGCCCCATAGGCGCCAGCCACGGTTCTGCACTCATTGACGCACAAGTCCTGCCCAGCGGTCCCAGCTTCGACAACGACAACAATTTGAAGCTCTACGCGACGCTCATCCACAAAGCTGAGCGGCGTGTCAGCATCACCAGTCCATACTTTGTCCCGGACGAATCCATCCTGATGGCTATTGTCACGGCAGCCGCGCGGGGGCTAAGCGTCGAGCTCTTTGTTTCCGAGGTCGGAGACCAGAGCATGGTCTACCATGCTCAGCGTTCCTACTACGAGGCACTGCTCCGCGCCGGCGTCAGGATCTACCTATACCGGTCGCCCAAGGTGCTGCACTCGAAGCACTTCACCATCGATGAGGAGGTTGCGGTAATTGGGTCCAGCAACATGGATGTCCGTTCCTTCAGCCTCAACATGGAGGTATCCGTACTTGTGCACGGGCGCGGTTTTGTGGACGCAATTCGAGGGATCGAAGACGGGTACCGCGTGGAAAGCCGTGAGCTGCAGCTCGCGGACTGGCTCCGGCGGCCCATAGCCCAAAAAGTATTCGACAACCTGGCGCGCCTGACAGCCTCCCTCCAATAAGGAATTGGCGAACCCTTTGGAGGGGTCCTTGCTTCCAGGAAGACGAAGGCGCCGGCTACGGAGTGCTAGCTGATGCCCAAACCGGCTGGCTACCTTCCTTGACACTCGGCTGGCAGGTGCCCGGCCTCACGCCGTTCGCGAGATGTCCGCAACTACCTGATCGATTTGATACCTGGAAACCCGCGCAAGGGCCGGGTTGGTGTGGACATAGTAGGGATAGGTGATGATTCCAATCGACAGTGCCCAAGCGCGGCCGCGTTCCCACGTCGTCTGGTCAACGCCTACTGCATCGCGAAATGCGGCGCGTCCTTTATCCTCGAGCAGGTTCCAGGCGACGATGAGGTCGACCGCCGGATCGCCAATGGCCTCCCCAGTCGAGGACACCGGCGAGCCGCGCGTCGGCAATCATAAGGTTTCCTGGTTGCAAGTCCGTGTGAATCCAGACCTGCTCCCCTTCAGCGAGGCCGATGCGTCGGCTACGGCATGATGAAGACATGGAATTGCAGACTGAGCGTCTCCTGCTGCGCGAGTACACGATGGATGATTTCGCAGCGGTACATTCGTTCGCTTCTGATGTGAGAATCGCCGATTTCGTGGACTGGGGACCGAATACAACCGGCGAAACTCAGGAATTCCTCGAAATGTGCGTGGGGGCGCAACGCGGCGCGAGCCGGACAAACTTCACTCTCGCTGTCACCTTTCCGGGTGGCTACCCTTTTGGTTCTGTCGGGCTCGCCGTTGATCAGGGCCGGGGCGAACTCGGGTACGTGATTGATGCTGACCACTGGGGCCGCGGGTATGCCACTGAGGCCGCAGCCTCCCTCCTCAGATTCGGCAAAGAAACCCTCAGACTGCGGGACGTTACCGCAACCTGCAGACCACCGCTTCGGCGAGGGTGCTGGAAAAGATGGGTATGGTCCAGGTCGGATTGCGGAGGGCGGACAAAATCATTCGTGGGCATTGGCGGGATTCTCTCGTCTTTTCAGCGGTCAACACCACCTGGTAACGCACGGGACGGCGGGTGACCTCAGTTGACGCCCAGCGTGGCACGTTGCCCGGTTATATGTCAGACCGGACCATCCGTATCTCAGGTAGTTCCTCCCAGTCGGGTGAAAGCAACTTGCGTTTCCCATCGGGCCTAAAACCGTTCTTGGCATAGAAGGCCCGGGCGCGGGCGTTGGCCTCGAGCACCCACAGATAGGCGGGTAAATCGCCGAGTGCGGCCTTCAGCAGCGCGACACCGAGCCCAGTGCCATGCGTGCGCCTCAGAGTGTAGATGGAGTAAAGCTCAAATTCTCCGGGCAAGTCATGGTCACGTCCCGTACCTGCGTCGGCAAATCCAACGATTTCATCGCTCGCGTCCAAGGCGATGATTCGAGGCTGAGCGCTGTCCAGATACGCTCGACGTTTTTCCACGCGCTCCGGGATGCTGGCACGGCGCGCATCGAAGAATTCCGAGGGCAAAAGGTGCCCGTAGCATTCCTCATGGGCCAGGGTGTGCATCCGAACTACGGCATCAGCATCCTCAACCGCGGCCTGGCGGATCTGGTATTCCATCTGCCCAGCCTAGCTTTGACCCTGTTGTTCCGTGGCCGGGACCCGCAGTAAAAGTAGGGCCGCGAGGGAAGCCACTTTACGAGCAATGCCATACTGACGCCATGGCCATCCGGCTTTGCTTCTACGCCGGATATGCGGTTGCGTTGATGATCGACGTGGCGTCGATATTTTCGTCGTCGGAACCCGCAGCAGATTCAGGCTTCGCCATTCTGGCCGCCGTCTTCCAAACTCCATTGGTCCTCATCGCATCTGCCGGCGCAGTCGCAGCCATTGTTCTTCGGAAAGACGCGCCTCCCAGAACCGGGGCTACCCAGGCCCCCTGAACATTCTTGCGGATCGTCTCTGTGCCGGCTGCCGCGAAAGTGATCCATTCGCCCGGGCCTTCGAGGGCTGCTCAAGCCAGACAGAGCACATCTCCGTCCCTCCGAGCTCCACGACGCTTTGACCATCCGCGATCTTTCAGATCCGGACGGCCGGCCCCATGCGATGCAGCCGCTGTTGCAGGGCATCATCGACGCTCTCTGCCATGAATGGGCAGTGCCAGGACGAATCGTCCGCCACAGCCCCCTCGTGAGTGTGGCCGACAATTACGATCGTTTGGGGTTCAACGCATCGGACGTCACGCGGGACCAAAGGTACTCCCGCTACCTCAGTCCAACGGTCATGCTCCGCAGCCACACGTCGGCATCCATCCCGTCGCAGCTGCGGGCACTGGACGACGACGCATCCACGGACGAACTCTGGGCCGTCCCCGGTCTGGTCTATCGACGCGACTGCGTCGACCGCACCCACGTGGGAACTCCCCACCAGGTCGACCTGTGGCGCGTCAGCTCGCTAGAAAGACTCGACGCAGAGAACCTGCAGGACATGATCGGATCGCTGGTGAAGGCGGTGCTTCCAGGGGCACGATGGCGCGCAGTTCCAGCCGTTCATCCCTACACCAGAGAAGGCTTGCAGGTCGATGTCCTCATGGAGGGAGAGTGGCTCGAACTCGCAGAATGCGGGCTCATGGCACCTCATCTGTTCTCCGAAGCCGGCCTGGATCCCACAAGGTGGTCTGGCCTGGCTCTTGGGATGGGTTTGGACCGGGCCCTGATGCTCCGCAAAGGCATCCCCGACATCAGGTTGCTTAGGTCGACGGACGAGAGAATCGAACAGCAGATGCTGGACCTGTCCCGGTGGAAACCGGTCTCCCAGATGCCATCCATCCGCAGGGACATCTCCATCGTGGTTCCCGCGGACATGGATACCGAAGTGCTCGGTGACCGAGTGCGAACAGCATTAGGCGAAAAGGCCGAGGACCTGGAAAGCGTCGAACTCTTGGCCCTAACTTCGTATGGAGACCTTCCGGTAAAAGCGCAGGAACGACTTCGCATCTGCGATGGGCAGGCCAACGCACTAATACGTCTGGTGCTGCGTCCCCTCGCTCGGACCATGACGGATGCAGAGGCGAATCAGATCCGGGACGATGTTTATCTGGCCCTGCACGAGGGGCCAGTCCGGGAGCTCATTGCAGGACAGAACCGAACGAATTAGGTATCAACTTTGTATCGGCCTCATATCGTTCCCGTTGCAGTTCCGGCGCCGGGACCGAAACCCGGCTGTCGCGCCGTGCCGGTGTGCCATGCTGGAATCCGGCTGTCCCAGGATCGCCGGGCTGCTCTCCGGCAGGTGAAGGATGGGGCGGTCACGAGCGGTCTACGACGGCTACAACGGATCATCGCCGCGGAACGCGGGGCATAAGAAGGGACAGCGGCATCAGGAAGCGTGAAGTTCAGCACTCATCGGTGGGGCGCGTCCGCCGCGCCGCGCTGGCGCTGGCGCTGCCCGCCGCCCTCCTCCTGTCCGGCTGCGTGGCGACGCCGCAGAGCGGCATCACGAACTCCAGCAGCCCGTCGGAGCTCATTCCCGTCCCGGCGTCGGGTGTGCCCACCACCAGCGCTCCGCTCGAAACAGCCCAGACGTCGAACAAGGCTCCGGTGTACTGGATCGGCCGGAGCAATGACAACGCGTTCCTCTACCGCGAGTTCCGTGACGTCCCTGACCAGGACAACCCCGTCACCCGCGCCCTGCGGGTGATGATGTCCCAGAAGCCGCTGGACCCGGATTTCTTCACGCCCTGGCAAAACCCGAAGAAGCTCGCGACGTCGATTTCCGGCAAGAATGTCATCACGGTGGATGTCTCGGCGGATGCCTTCAACAGCAACGTGGATGCGGCCATGGCCGAGCGCGCCATCCAGCAGCTCGTCTACACGGCGACGGCTGCCGCGGCCAGCGCAGGCCTTATCGATGCCGGACAGCAGATCCAGGTGGTTGTGCTGGTTGACGGTCACACGGACTACGTGGCCTTCAACCATGTCCGGCTGGGCGAGCCGACGTCCCGCAGCGCCGGGATGGTGGCACCTGTGTGGATCATTGATCCGCAGGAAGGCACCTCCGTGGCTGACGGTTCGGTCAAGATCAGCGGCCGGAGCACCGTCCAGGGCGGGAAGCTCCGCTGGGCGATCCTCAAAGTCGACGGTGACGGCGACAACGACAAGACGGCCTATCTCAACGGCAACGCCACGGCCTCGGCCGACTCCGTCAAGTCCGGGCTGTTTACCTTGTCCGTGAACCTCGGCCCGGGCCGTTACGAGGTCCGGGTGTCCCAGGTGGACGCGTCGGACAGCGCCAAGGAAGTGTTCCAGGACACCCGCGGCTTCACGGTTAAATAGTCTTTCGCGTCAAATGGTCTTGCGCGTCAAGAAGCGACGACGCCGGCCGCCGGTTACCAGCGGCCGAGGATGTCGCTGGCCAGTACGGTGGCGGCGGGCCCCGCGGTGGACGAGCGCAGCACATGGTGGCCCAACAGGGCCGTGACCGCCCCCGCGTCGCACAACCGGGTCACCTCCCGCGGGCTGATGCCGCCTTCAGGGCCCACGATCAGCAGCACTTCACGGGACCCGCTGTCGCCGGGCTGCGCGGTTGCCAGCCATGATTCGAGTACGTGCCGCAGCGGTCGGACGGCATCTTCGTGCAGGATGACCGCGAGATCTGCGGCCGCCACGGCCGCCTGCAGACCGGCGCCGTCCACTGCCGCCCGGACCTCCGGTATCCAGGCCCTGCGCGCCTGCTTGGCTGCTGCTGTCACCACCGACTGCCATTTGGCGTGCGCCTTCGCGGCCCGTTCAGCCTTCCACCGCACAATGGACCGCTCCGCCTGCCAGGGAATGACGGCGTCGATGCCCAGCTCGGTGGCCGTTTCGGCCGCAAGTTCGTCACGGTCGCCTTTGGCGAGGGCCTGGACCAGGACCAGCCGGGTCCCGGGCCGCGGCTCGTTGGCAACCTCGAGGCACTCGACGGTCAGCTCGCCGGGCAGGGCGGCGGTCACCGTGCCGGTCAGCCGCTTGCCCGCGCCGTCGGCGATGTCGACGGCCTCGCCGACGGCGATCCGCTTGACGGTGACGGCGTGGCGGGCCTCAGGGCCCTCCAGGACGAAGGCGGAGCCGGGGACCTGCTGGTCCAAGGTGCCGGGGGCGGTGAAGAAGACCGGGTTACTCACCGCTACAGGTTACCGAGCCTGTCCCGGAGTTTAGCGAAGACGCCGCCGCTGGCCGCGAGCTTTCCGGCCGTGAAGTGCTCGCCGCGCAGCTTGGCCAGCTGGCGGAGCAGGTCTTCCTGGGCGGCGTCGAGCTTGCCCGGTGTTTCGACCTGCAGGTGCACTTTCAGGTCACCGCGCCCGTGGCCTCGCAGGTGGGTGACACCAAGGCCGCGCAGTGTGATGATCTCGCCCGACTGGGTGCCGGCCCTGACGTCGATCTCCTGCTGCCCGTCGAAGGTGTCGAGGCTAATTTCGGTGCCGAGTGCGGCGGCCGTCATGGGGATGTTGAGGCTCGCGTGCAGGTCGTCGCCGTCGCGGACGTACGTGGCGTCGTTGTTGACCCGGATCTCCACGTACAGGTCCCCCGCCGGACCGCCGGCGGGCCCTGCCTCGCCCTGGCCGGACAGCTGGATGCGGGTGCCGGTGCCGACGCCGGCCGGTACCTTGACGGTCAGCGAGCGGCGGCTGCGGATCCGGCCCTGGCCGCTGCATTCGTTGCAGGGGTCCTTGATGACGGTGCCGAAGCCCTCACAGGACCCGCAGGGCGCCGAGGTCATGACCTGGCCCAGGATGGAGCGCACAGCGCGCTGGACCTGGCCACTGCCGCCACAGATGTCGCAGCGCACCGGGTGGGTGCCCTCGCGGCAGCAGGAGCCTTCGCAGGTGGGGCAGACGACAGCCGTGTCGACCTCAAGCTTCTTGTTCACGCCGAACACCGCGTCGCGCAGGTCAATCCGGACGCTGATCAGCGCATCCTGGCCGCGGCGGACACGGGACGCCGGGCCGCCCTGGCCGCCGCCCGCCCCGAAGAAGGTCTCGAAGATGTCTTGGAAGGCGAAGCCCTGGCCTGAGTAGCTGCCGCCACCGAAGCCGTTGTCGGTGCCGTTCTCGTTGCCGGTGGTGTCATACACCCGGCGTTTCTGCGGATCGGAGAGGACCTCATAGGCGTGGGTGACGGCCTTGAACCGGTCCGAGGCGTCTTCTCCTGGGTTCACGTCCGGGTGCAGGGTCCGGGCCAGTTTCCGGTAGGCCTTCTTGATCTCCTCCCCCGTTGCGTCGCGGGAGACTCCAAGAACGTCATAGTGGCTGCTCAAAGTGTGTATCTCTTCCTTTTCATACTGCCGGTGGGGCACTGCCTGTGGGGCAAGAAGTCGCGTTCGGTCCCGGGCCCGTCAGGGCCCCAGGATCCTCGAAAGGTAACGGGCCACCGCGCGGACGGCGGCCATGGTGGTGGGATAGTCCATCCGGGTGGGTCCAAGGACGCCGACCTTGGCCGTGGCGTCCGGCCCGTAGGCAGTGGCCACGACCGAGGCCTCGGCAAGACCGACGTACGGATTCTCCCGGCCGATGCTGACGGTTACGCCGCGCGGGTCTTCGGCCATTTCGCTGAGCAGGCGGAGCATGACCACCTGCTCCTCGAGCGCCTCCAGCACGGGGCCGATGCTGAGCGGGAAGTCCACATTGGAGCGTGCCAGATTCGCGGTACCGGCCATGACCATCCGCTCTTCGCGACTGCTCGTGGCCAGGGCTTCAAGGCCGCGGGCCAGGGCCTGGGCCGCTCCGCGGCTCGCCGGCGCGCCACTGGCGACGACCGTGGGCAGAAGCTGGGGCAGCAGGCTCAACGGCGTTCCGGAGAGGCTCGCCAGGAACCGTGTACGCAGCTCCGCCAGGGCGTCGTCGGGAAGGTCCTGCCCGACGTCGATGACGCGCTGCTCCACTTTGCCGGTGTCCGCTATGAGGACAATCAGCACCTTCCGGGGGGCCAGCAGCACGAATTCTATGTGCCGCACCTTGGCTCGGCTGAGCAGCGGATACTGCACGACGGCGACCTGGTTGGTCAGGTGGGAGAGGAGCCTCACGGTCCGGTCGAGGATGTCGTCGAGGTCCTCGGATCCTTCCAGCAACGCCTGGATGGCCCGGCGCTCGGCCGAAGACAATGGCTTCACCGCTGAAATCTGGTCAACGAAAAGCCGGTAGCCCTTGTCGGTGGGGATCCGGCCTGCGCTAGTGTGCGGTGCCGTGATCAGGCCTTCGTCCTCCAGCGCCGCCATGTCATTTCGGATCGTGGCGCTGGACACGCCAAGATGGTGCCGCTCAACGAGCGCTTTGGAACCAACGGGCTCACGCGAATGGACGTAGTCCTCCACGATGGCGCGCAGCACTTCGAGTTTGCGCGGTTCGCTCACGCTCCACCTCCAATCGACTGTCCCGCAGTCGGTGCCGCCCGCGTTGTCCGGTTCGCGCCCAGAAGCAGTACCCAGAAGTAATACTGAGACGGCCCTCTTCGGGACAAGGGTTAGCACTCGACATGCCTAAGTGCTAACCAGTCTAATATGAGTCGCCGCGTTGTTAGCATTGGATTCGCTCCAGGCGTGGCCCTCGCGATCGCGATTCCCGTCACGTCGGTGCCGAGACCGTGGCAGCCGCTGCCGTTGCCGCGCCGTCGCGGTCCGGTTCCGGCCCCGGAGAGTTCCACCGACCGCCGTACATTCCGAGTGCAAAGTAAGCGTGTAGAGATGTCGTACCAGAACTGGGGACCCCAGGACCTGTCCGCCCCCGCCAAGACCCAGTTGCCGGAAGTCCCGGTGGAACGCGGGATGGTCCTCGAGGAGGTCCAGTCCGGCTGGGTGGGTGCCGTGACCCGGGTGGAAAAATCCGGCGGCATGCACGTGGTGGCGTTGGAGGACCGGCGGGGCAAGTCCCGTTCCTTCCGCCTCGGCTTTGGCTTCCTGTTGGACGGCCAGCCGATCCGGCTGATGCCGCCGGCCCCGAAGAAGGCGGCGCCGGCCGCCGGTGCCGGCCGCACGGCGTCGGGTTCGGTGCGGGTGGCGGGGCACCGCGCACAGGTGGCCAAGGCCAGCCGCATCTGGGTGGAAGGAAAGCACGACGCCGAACTGGTGGAGAAGGTCTGGGGCGATGACCTCCGTGTGGAGGGCATCGTCGTCGAACCGCTGCACGGCATTGACGACCTCGCGGCCGCCGTGGCGGAGTTCGGGCCGGGCCCGGGCCGCCGCCTCGGCGTGCTAGTTGACCACTTGGTGGCCGACTCCAAGGAGTCACGGATCGCCGACGCCGTCATGGCGTCACCGGGCGCCGCCGGCAACGTCCTGATTGTGGGCCACCCCTACGTCGACGTGTGGCAGGCCATCCGGCCCGCGGTCCTGGGTATTGAGCAGTGGCCCGTGATCCCGCGCGGCGTCGACTGGAAGACCGGCATCCTCATGGCATTCGGGTGGCCACACTCCACGAAGGAGGACATCGGCCTCGGCTGGCAGAAACTTCTGGGGGCTGTCCGCAGCTATGCGGATCTGGAGGCGTCCCTGCTGGGCCGCGTGGAAGAGGTCATTGACTTCCTCACCGTGCCCTAGTCCGCCGCGGCGGACACTCCCTGATCTCCATTTCCGCGCCCGAGCAAGTATTCTTGGAACGGCGGCCGCGCACCCAGCGCGGTTCCGGCTATTCCAGGCACAACCCAGGCAGCAACGCATCACCGCAATCCGAAGGGCTATACCGTGGCAGATAACGCACGCGAACACACGGGCAACCAGGCCGGCCAAGGTCAGCCCCCGTACCATGGCGTTCCGGCAAATGCGCTGCCGCTGACGGCCAGCGAGGACCGGCAATGGGCCACGCTGGCCCACTTCGGCGGCATCCTAGGCTGCGTTCCGTCGCTGCTGATCTACCTCATCTTCAAGGACCGCGGCCCGTTCACGGCGCAGGAATCCAAGGAAGCCCTCAATTTCACGTTGCCGCCGACCATCGCCGCGGTGCTCGCCAATCTGCTGGTGTTCATTCCCGTGGTGGGCAACCTCTTCGCCGTGCTCGCCACCGTGATCTGGATCGCCGTGACGTGCTTCTCGGTGGCGGCAGGCATCCACGTCAACCGTGGCCAGCCGCACCGGTACGAGTTCAACCTGCGCTGGATCAAATAGCCCAGCCCGGACCCAAGCAAGAAGAGCCGGCCGCTTCCCACCAGGGGTAGCGGCCGGCTCTTCTTGTGCGGCTTCATCGTTGTGTGCGGCAGCTTAGTCGGGCCGCACGGTTAGGTGCGGCCGTTCAGTCCGGCAGGATCCTGCGGACCACGGCGTCGGCCAGCAGCCGGCCCTTGAGCGTAAGGATGAGCCGGCCCTTGAAAGCGGCCGCGGGGTCCACGAGGCCGTCGGCAATCAGCCCCGCGACGGCGTGCCTGCCCGTGTCCCCGAGGCCGCCGAGGCTGGGGATGTCGAGTCCGGAGTTCAGCCGGGCCTCGAGCATGACGCGTTCCACGTTGCGGGTTTCGGGGTCCAGCGTTTCGCGTCCGGCGGCGGGCGAGACCCCGGCGCCGAGGCGATTGGCGTAGGCGGTGGGGTGCTTGACGTTCCACCACCGCACGCCTCCGACGTGGGAGTGCGCCCCGGGTCCGATGCCCCACCAGTCGTCCCCCCGCCAGTAGGCGAGGTTGTGCCGGCAGGCCTGTTCGGGGGTGCGGGACCAGTTGCTGACCTCGTACCAGGCGAGCCCGGCCGCGGAAATCAGCTCGTCGGCGAGTTCGTACTTGGCCGCGTGGTCGTCGTCGTCGATTTCCGGCACTTCGCCGCGGCGGATCTGCGCCGCAAGTTTGGTGCCGTCCTCCACAATCAGGGCATAGGCGCTGATGTGGTCGGGGGCGTAGGACAGTGCAGTCTCCAGTGAGAAGCGCCAGTCATCCAGCGACTCCCCCGGCGTCCCATAAATGAGGTCGAGGCTGACCGCGAGCCCCGCGTCCCGCGCCCACCGCACCACTTCGGGCACCCTGCTGGGCGTGTGGGTGCGGTCCAGGACCTTCAGGACGTGCGGCACGGCCGACTGCATACCAAAGGACACCCGGGTGAACCCGGCGTCGGCGAGCAGTTGCAGTGACTCGGGCGTGACGGAATCCGGGTTTGCCTCGGTGGAAACCTCGGCGCCGGGCTGCAGGCCCCAGGCGCCGATCGCGGCCGTGAGTATGCGCGCCAGATCCTCGGCCGGCAGCAGCGTGGGCGTGCCGCCGCCGAAAAAGACCGTGCTGAGGGGGCGCGCGGGCAATCCGCTGCGATTCAGGGCCTCGGCGGCGAATTCCACTTCCGCGACCGCCGTGGCGGCGTAGGCGTCCTGGGAGGCGCCGCCGCCCAACTCGGTGGCGGTGTAGGTGTTGAAGTCGCAGTACCCGCAGCGGACCGCGCAGAACGGGATGTGCACGTACAGCCCGAAGGCACGCTGATCGGCGCCCTGGCACGCCTGGGCGGGCAGGAGCCCGTCCGGCGGCGCCGGGTCGCCCAGGGGAAGAACGCTAGGCACGGGCCCGGCCTGCCGTCACTGCAGCAACAGTCATTACCAGCACCGCTACTTCTTGGCCTTGTCCTTGGACTCGTCCGTCGTGAGCGCGGCGATGAAGGCTTCCTGCGGTACTTCGACGCGGCCCACCATCTTCATGCGCTTCTTGCCTTCCTTCTGCTTTTCCAGCAGTTTGCGCTTTCGGGTGATGTCACCGCCGTAGCACTTGGCAAGGACGTCCTTGCGGATGGCGCGGATGCTTTCGCGGGCGATGATCCTGGAACCGATGGCGGCCTGGATGGGCACCTCGAACTGCTGGCGGGGAATGAGTTCGCGCAGTTTGCCGGTCATCATCACGCCGTAGGCGTAGGCCTTGTCGCGGTGCGTGATGGCGGAGAAGGCATCAACCTGCTCGCCCTGGAGCATGATGTCCACCTTGACGAGGTCGGCCACCTGCTCGCCGTCGGCCTTCCAGTCCAGCGACCCGTAGCCGCGGGTCTTGGACTTGAGGATGTCGAAGAAGTCGAAGACGATTTCGGCCAGCGGCAGGCGGTAACGGATTTCCACCCGGTCCTCGGAGAGGTAGTCCATGCCGCCCATGACGCCGCGCCGGCTCTGGCACAATTCCATGATGGCGCCGACAAACTCGTTCGGCGCCAGGATGGTGGCGGACACCATCGGCTCGCGGACTTCGGCGATTTTTCCGGTGGGGTATTCGCTGGGGTTCGTGACGTGGACAATCTTCTTGTCCTCCAGCGTCACCTCGTATTCCACGTTGGGGGCGGTGGAAATCAGGTCCAGGTTGTATTCGCGTTCGAGCCGTTCGCGGGTGATTTCCAGGTGCAGCAGGCCCAGGAATCCCACCCGGAAGCCGAATCCCAGCGCGGCGGACGTCTCGGGCTCGTACACCAGCGCGGCATCGTTGAGCATCAGCTTCTCCAGCGCATCGCGGAGCACCGGATAGTCGGTGCCGTCCAGCGGGTACAGGCCGGAGAAGACCATCGGCTTGGCGTCCGCATAGCCGGGGAGGGATTCGGTGGCCGGCTTGGCAAGGTTGGTGACGGTGTCGCCCACCTTGGACAGGCGGACGTCCTTCACGCCGGTGATGAGGTAGCCGACTTCGCCGACACCGAGGCCCTTGGAGGGGGTGGGCTCCGGGGAGCTCACCCCGATCTCCAGGAGCTCATGCGTGGCACGGGTGGACATCATCTGGATGCGTTCGCGGGGGTGCAGCATGCCGTCGACCACGCGGACGTACGTGACCACACCGCGGTACGTGTCGTAAACCGAGTCGAAGATCATGGCCCGGGCCGGGGCGTTCGGGTCGCCCACGGGTGCCGGCAGGTCGCGGACGATCTTGTCCAGCAGGACCTCGACGCCCATGCCTGTCTTGCCAGAGACGCGGAGCACGTCGTCGGGGTCGCCGCCGATCAGGTTGGCGAGTTCCGCCGCGTACTTCTCCGGCTGGGCCGCCGGGAGGTCGATCTTGTTCAGGACCGGGATGATCGTGAGGTTGTTTTCCATCGCCAGGTAGAGGTTGGCGAGGGTCTGGGCCTCGATGCCCTGGGCCGCGTCCACCAGCAGGATCGCGCCTTCGCAGGCCGCGAGCGAGCGGGAGACTTCGTACGTGAAGTCAACGTGCCCGGGGGTGTCGATCATGTTCAGCGCGTAGCTGGTGCCGTCGAGTTCCCAGGGCATGCGGACGGCCTGGGATTTGATGGTGATGCCGCGTTCGCGCTCAATGTCCATGCGGTCCAGGTACTGGGCCTTCATGTCACGGGACTGGACGACGCCGGTGAATTGAAGCATCCGGTCGGCCAGTGTGGATTTGCCGTGGTCAATGTGCGCAATGATGCAGAAGTTCCGGATGATGGCCGGATCTGTTGCGGCGGGCACCGGGGCGGTGCGGGCCATGGGAGACACGCAGGGTCCTTACTGTTGGCATTAAGGTTGGCTGTCCACGGATCGGCGCGGATGCTGGTTTCCCATCCTGCGACGTGGCGCATTTGTCGTTCCTAATAGTCTCCCACGTCCGGGCCGGTGGCAGTGCATCCCTGCATTGCGTTGCGGACTCTGCATCGCCCCGTGGATTCTCCTCTCCCGCCTATCTCGTCCCCTTCTCCCGCCCGCCCGCTCCCCCGGCCCTCTCCCCTCTGGGGGTTGCCGGTATGGTTTCCCCATGGCTTGGAATTTACGATCGATCAGCAACGCGGTCCGCGACGCGCTCCGCTTCCTGGACAAACTCGGCGGCTCCGCGCCGGGCACCACCCGCGGCCCGGCGTCAAAACCTGCGGGGAAGCCGACGGGCAAGCCGACGGGGAAGGCGCGGCCGGGTCAGACACGGCCGGGCGCCACGGGCGGCACGGGCGGCACTCCGGCCGCCGGACTGACCGGGACGTATCCCGGCGACTTCCGGGGCCGGGCGGCCGTCCGCTACGCCCCCGCACCCAACGGCCTGCCCGAGCCCGGCGAAATCGTGTGGACCTGGGTGCCCTATGAAGAGGACTATTCCCGAGGCAAGGACCGTCCGGTGCTGCTGGTGGGCACCAGCGGCCGGTATCTGCTGGGTCTGATGCTGACGAGCAAGGACCACGACGGCGATTCCCCCCGGTCGGATGACTACGTTGACATCGGCACGGGCCCCTGGGACCGCCAGTGGCGGCCCAGCGAAGCGAAGCTGGACCGGATTCTGCAGATCAATGCCAATGACATCCGGCGCGAAGGAGCGATCCTGGAGGTAGGCCGCTTCAATCTCATCGCAGCGGCCCTGCGGGAGCGCCGCGGCTGGAACTGACCCGCCCGGCGCCGGGTCCTGCGGCGGATTGCCACGGGTACTCGTGCCTGCACGTTCATCTCTGCTATTATTTACAGCTGTGTGTCCGTGCAGGTCGACGGCCACAGATGGTTGGTCGCCATAGGTATCCCCACGCCGCTCAGTCAATGGCCAATCTGAAAGCCCTCTAGACCATTTTCCGCATTGAAAAAGAGAGTTCACACGTGGCTAATATCAAGTCCCAGAAGAAGCGCATCCTGACCAACGAAAAGGCTCGCCTGCGCAACAACGCAGTCAAGTCCGAGCTGAAGACGGCCATCCGCGCCGTCAACACCGCCGTTGAGTCCACCGACAAGGATGCTGCTGCTGTTGCACTGCTTTCTGCCAGCCGCAAGCTGGACAAGGCTGTCAGCAAGGGCGTTCTCCACAAGAACAACGCTGCAAACCGCAAGTCGGCCATCTCCAAGAAGGTCAACGCGCTCTAAGGTTTCCAGTTCACTCGAACTGATGATTGTGGCCGGCACCCCATGGGTGCCGGCCACATCCAGTTAAGCCGCACGTTGCGTTCTCATCCGGACACGCCGCCGGCTGGCCGCGGCCGGGTCTGACCGGACACGCCGTGCGGGTGGGTCAGAACCCGGGTGTCAGGAACTTCGGACCGAGGTGGCAATCACCGTTACCGCATGTTCCACGGCATAGACGGGATCCCGGGAGAGCCCCTTGACCTGGGCGTCGGCCTCGGCGGTGACCTGGATGGAGCGGACCAGCCCGTCGGGTGTCCAGCGCCGGACTTCCCGCTGGGCCTGTTCGACGAGCCAGGGTTGCATTCCGAGTTGCTTTGCGATTTGCGAGGACGAACCCTGGGCGCCGGCCACCTTGGCCAGGGAGCGCAGCTTGGACGCCAGCGCCGCCACGATCGGAACGGGATCCGCGCCGGTGGCCAGGGCGTGGCGGAGCGTGGAAAGGGCCAAAGGGCCGTTGCCGGCCATCGCAGCGTCGGCGACCTTGAAGGCCGTTGCCTCGACCCGGCCGCCGTAGTATTTGTCCACCATGGCGGCGTCCACGCCGGTGGTGGCGTCCGCGATTAGCTGGCTGCAGGCGGCGGCGAGTTCCGCGAGCTGCGCGCCGACCGCATTGACGAGGGCGTGCACGGCGTCGGGGTCGATCCGACGGGAAGCCGTCTTGAACTCGGCCGTGACGAAGGCGATCTTCTCGGCGTCTTTTTTGAGCGGCTGGCAGTCCACGACGGGCCAGCCCGCGGCCTTGATGGCGTCCAGCAGCTTTTTGCCGCGGACTCCCCCGCCGTGGCGAAGCACCAGGACGGCGTCCGGTTCCGGCTGCGCCACATATTTAAGGGCATCGGCCAGGAAGGCGTCGTTCATCGCCTCGAGCCCGTCAACCTCGATGAGCTTCTGTTCGCCAAACAGTGAAGGGCTGACGTTCATAGCCAGCGACCCCGCCACGTAGCTGCCGGCATTGAGCCGGGTAATTTCGACGTCGGGCGCCGCCTCGCGAACCTGCCCGCGGATACGGTCCATGGCACGCGAGCCCAAGTAGTCTTCCGGGCCGCCGACCAGGACTACGGCAGCCGGTGTCACGTCGCGCCAGGTGGCGGTGTTCGACGCCGAGGTCCTGGGCCGTTGGGTCTGGGCAGCAGCCACTCGTGATTCCTCCCGGAAGTTGATTTGCGGACTCTAAGCGTCCCACGCCCGGACCGGTGCTCCAAGCCGCGCCGGACGGCCTGCCCGGCGGGCGGCCGTGCCTCCGAAGGCGACCGTCCTTCGAGCCCGGCAACCACCCTCGCATGTGCCGCCAAGACAGCCCGAACAACCACCGCCGGGTGCAGAGCCAGCCACGCCGCTGCCAGCACAGTCGCGGAAAAGACACACATGGTGGCTGCGCCGAAGGCCCCTTCCGGCCACGGCAGCGCAGCGCCCGGGAGTGCCGCGAAACACCGCGCGATACCCGCCACAGCGCCGGCGAAGTAGGCAGCAGCGGCCATCAGGAGCTGCGCAACGGCAGGGACTGCGGGCAGGAGCGCCGCAGCGGCCGTGCCGAGGAGTGTCACTGGCGCCACGAGTCCCGCAGCCGCCACGTTCGCGGGCAGGGCGTACAAGCCGAACTGCGGTTGCAACAGCACGATCGCCGGAGCGCAGAACAGCTGGGCGGACAGGGGTACGGCAACCCCGGCTGCCGCCCAGCGCGGCACCGCTGGTGGCAGCCACTCCATGATGCGACGTCCAGTGACCACAATTCCCAGCGTGGCCAGGACCGAGAGCAGGAATCCGAAGCTGGTGGCCAGGACCGGCTGTGCCAACAGCAGGCCGATGACGGCAACGCACAGCAGGCTGAGTCCACGCCCGGCCCGGCCAAAGGCCACGGACGCGAGACCAATGCTGCCCATGAGCGCGGCCCGCAGCACACTGGGATCCGGTCCCACCATGAGGACAAACAGCCCGAGCCCCGCAAGACTGACCGCGGCGGCTGCGGTGCGCGGCAGGCGCAGTGTGCGGGCAGCGAGCAGCAACGTCCCCAGGATCAGGCTGCAGTTCGCTCCGCTGACGGCCGTCAGGTGCGTCATGCCCACCGTCTTCATAGCGACTTCCAATTCCGCGTCCAGGGCGCTGGTGTCGCCGGTGACCATCCCGGGCAGCAGCCCGCCGGCATCGCCGCCGAAGCGTGCCGCCGCGGCGGTGAATGCACGGCGCAGCTCACCGGGACCTTGCTGCCAGGGCCCGGGTCCCCGCAACACCGTTGGAGCGGACGAGGCTGAAAGGATTCCTGTGTCCGGCTCCCCTGGCGCGGCCGGCCGGAGCCTGCCCGTGGCGCGCAGGCGCTGGCCCGGAACGGCGAGTTCCCACGCCGTTCCACCCATGACGACGAGCCGGGCTTCTCCGGCGACCCTTTGGCCGCCGAAGGTCATCGCCTTCAGCATGACGGGGACCGCCCAGCGGTCCGCCAGTCCGCCGGCCCCGGGAACCCGAAGCCGCCGCGGGGCGCCCGCAATTTCCAGTTCCGCGACGACAGCCGCGCGCGCGGCCACGGCCTCGGCGATGGCGCCGTCATGCCGCCGGGACGCCTCGACGGCGGCATGGGCGCCCGCCGCCACGGACAGCACCAGCGCCACAGCCAGAGTGACGCGAAGGCTGCGCGCAGCCACCGGCCCGGGACGGGGGCCGTGCCGGGCGGCTTCGCGCACATCCGTGGCGCTCCGAACCCTGGCGCTCCTGCCGTGGGCACGGCCGAACCCAGCGCGGCCGAACCCAGCGCGGCCGGGGTTGCCGCGTCCTGCCAAGAAGAGCAGGATTCCGGCGGTCGCCGCCAGTGCCGTGCAGAGTCCCGCCAGTCCGGAAGGGGACAACGAGTTTCCGGCCACAGCGGTCCCCCAAACAAGGAGGGTGGGCAGCACCAGCCGAAGGTCCGTCCGCCGTGTCCGGTCCGTCAGGCGTCGAGGCAAGGCAATGTCGCGCGCGGCCCGGGACAGCAGGCTTTCGGTGATGTGACCGGTGAGGTGCCCGGGAGGGAGCCATCCAATGCGCCCAAGGCACCCCGGGAAATCCGGGAGGCGCTTTGCCCTCTGGCTCACAGAAGGGCTGCCACCGGGCTGTAGACCGTGGGCTGCGGGCGCGGTCATGCCCGACCCGCGAACCCGGCCGCCGCCCACCGGGGCATCGCGTTCCGAGGGCGCCGGCGAATGGACGGCCGCGTCGACGTAGCGCTGCCAACGGCTCCGCGGGGCTGCTGCCACCAGACCCCGCAGGCTGGTCCGACTCACGTCACGCTGTGGCACGTCAGGCTGTGGCACGTCACGATGTTGCGCAGCATGCCGCGACGCGTCAGCGTCCCCCCGCGCCATGTCAGATGCCTACCAACGGGAGCAGGGCCTCGAGCAACTTTGGACCGATTCCGTCAACCGCGTCGAGCTCCTGCGCGCTCTTGAAGCGCCCGTGCTGCTGACGCCAGTCCACGATGCGCTGCGCCAAGACCGGACCGACGCGCGGGAGAGTCCCCAGTTCCTCGAGGCTGGCGGTGTTGATGTTGATCTTTCCGCCACCGCTGCCTGATGTGGTGCCACCCGGGGCGGAACCGGGCTCAGGCGAGCCGCCTGTGGGCGCATCGGCCGGATCGGGTTCGCCGCGGATGGGCACCAGGACCTTCTGGCCGTCCTCCAACACGGCGGCCAGGTTGAGCCGGTCCTGATCCGCCGTGTCCGTGGCCCCGCCTGCCGCCAGGATCGCTTCGTAAAGCCGGCTCCCCGCGGGCAACTGAACCACCCCCGGCCTGAGCACCGCGCCGGCAACATGGACCTCGATGGTTTTCGGCGCCGTGCTGGCATCATCTTCTGCAGGCGGCGCGACGGTCTCGCCCGCTGCCGGATCGGCAGCCTCCTCCGCGGCCGGGGCGGGCTCGCTGAGCGCGACCACCTGCGCGCCGCCGGTGCCAGCCTGCCACCAGAAGTAACCGCCCAGCACCGCGGCGAGGACGCCCAGCAGAACCGCCGCCCGCAGACCGGTCCTGGCCCGCAACACCGTGGACAGCGGCGCCCCTGCAACGCGCCCGCGCCCGGGGAGCTCCTCGGAGTGCGTTCCGTCACCGCCGGCACGGCGCCTGCCGGCACCGCCGACGACCCCGGCGGCCAGGGACGGGATGGGGAGGCCGGACGCCGGCACGTCCAACAGCCCCGAGGACAGCTCCGCCGCCCGTTGCGCGTCCAACGACATCCCCGAACTCCCGGCCTTCGGCGAATGCCCGGCGTCTCCGGCATCCGCCGCACCGCCGAGCGTCGCCGCCAGGCGTTCACGGGCAACCCTAACTCCGGTGGCGGATTCGGCTTCCGGGTTCCGGCGTGACATGGAAGCGACTCTAGGCAACCCTCACCCACACCGATATCCGGCACCAGGCGTATGTGGAAATACCTGAGTAATACGCGTATTTTCGCAGCAACGGGCAAGTATTCCCTACGCTGGTGCCCACTCGGACCCGGTGGTAACGTCTGCATCCTCAATCGAGAAGACTTTGCCGGCTGGGGGCAACCCTGATCGCCTGGATGTGACCATCAGGCGTCGAAAGCTGGTGTGCAATGAAGTGGTTGTTTTGGCCAGCGGCGGTCGTGGCTCTTGGCGGCGCCATGCTGCCGGCCCCGCCTGCTGTGGCAGACACGACGCAAGCTACCTCAACCCAGATCGTCAACTTTTCCCTTGACAGCAGTTTCTGCCCGCAGCACGGCCTGTACGGCATAGCGCACGTGACGGTTGCCGGCACGGCAGGAATGACGGCCGACCAAAATTTCATCTGGACCACCCAGACGGCCGCCACGTCGATTCACTCGGTGCCACCCGCGGGCGCCGTCGCCAATGTCACGATTGTCTACCACTGCAACGTCCAGGTGCTCTGGTGGCTGGAGCCCGGCAGCGCCCACAGGGTGAAAGCAGCCCTTTGGGTCAACGGCTCGGGCAAGCAGCCCAGCTACACCATCAAGCCGAATCAGCCGGCCCCCGGGCCAACGCCGCCGCCAGCCCCCACGCCAACTACCGCTCCAGCCCCTGCGCCACCGCCCGCACCAACTAGCGCACCGGCGCCCGCACCAACTAGCGCACCGGCGCCCGCACCAACTAGCGCACCGGCGCCCGCACCAACTAGCGCACCGGCGCCCGCACCAACTAGCGCACCAGCGCCCGCACCAACTAGCGCACCAGCGCCCGCACCAACGACCGCTCCAGCCCCTGCGCCAACGAATCCGCCGGCTCCCGCGCCTACCCCGTGAGACGCACCTTCCGTCAGGAATTCACTGCTGGTAGGTGATGTAGGCCTCGTACTGCACCCGCCATTTGTCAGCGGCTTTGGGATCCGGCACGGTGGTGGTGAGGAATTGGACGCTGGTCACTTGGCCCTTGAGGTATTTCAGCCATTTGGTCACCTCTTCGGCAACGTCGCGATCGAACTGGGCTACGTGGTGCACCTGCATTGCCATGGCGACCTCCGGGTTCGCTGGGGTTCGGTGGAGTGACTTTACCTCCGGCGCCCGCTCCCGGCCAGCCTTTCGCCCACCAGGGATGCCTCCGGTGCTAGTCGCCAGCGCGCGCGGTTGCCCGGCCAGCGCCCGGCTCCCCGCCGTCCGGCTCGCCGGCAGCCGGTTCCCCGCCAGTCGCAGTGGCGTCGCTGACACCGCTGGGCCTCGAACTTCCGGGCGTGCTTCCCTCCCCCACAATCACCGCCAGCACACCGAGTCCCGCGTGGGCGGCCAGGACGGCCGGCAGTGCGCTGATCTGGGCAGGCGGACAAGCCGGCAATGCCACGGCCAGGCGCCGGGCAAGCTCCTCGGCCTCGGCCTGGTTGCCGAAGTGGTGCACAGCCAGCCGCGCCTGCCCGGCGGGGCGGGTGGAGGCATCGGCGGCAACGATTTCCTCCAGCCGTGCGATGGCCTTCGCGGCGGACCGGACCTTTTCCAGCGGGATGATCCGGCCGTCTTCAACCGCCAGGATGGGTTTGATGGAGAACATGGTGCCCCAGAGCGAGGCCGCGGCCCCTATCCGGCCGCCCCGGCGCAACTGTTCCAGGCTCGGAACGTAGAAATACACTTTGGTGCGGTCCAGCCGGTCCTGCGCGAAAGCCAACACGCCGGCCCCATTCCTGCCGCCCGCTGCCGCGACGACGGCGCCCTGCACGCCCATCCCCTGCGCCATCCCCACCGTCCGGGAGTCGAGGACCTCTACCGGGATGCCCACCCGCTGTGCTGCCAGACGGGCGGCGTCGGCAGTCCCGGACAGCGCACCGGAGATGTGGATCGAGACCACGGACTGGAAGCCACGCTCGCTGGCCGCCCGGTAGGCGTGTTCAAACTGCCCCGGTGACGGACGCGAGGTCTTGACGGGCTTGCCGCTGGCGAGGGCCACGGCAATCGTCTCGGCAATGTCGTCCTCGCCCTCGCCATAGATTTCGGCGCCGACCATGACGGGCATCGGGACCACGGTCAGCGCGCCGTCGGCAGCGAAAGCCCGGATCCAGTCCGCGGGCAGCGCGGCGGCAGAGTCAGTGACCACCGCAACCTGCACGACGGCGTCGGGAGCTGCTTCGGGAACGCCGCCTCGGGGGCCCTGCCGAAGGCGAACAAGCCGCTCGCGCAGCCATGGCCAGCCTGACGGCTCGCGGTCTGGCACGAGGGACCTCCTGCTGTCGGGACGCATGGACTTTTTCTCCGGCCAGGGCGGTGCATGTCACGTTCCCTGCACTGGCCGCCGGTATCAGCCGGCGGCCAGTGCTGGCTAGTACGTCCAGCTAGGCCGGGACGATGTTGACCAGTTTAGGCGCCCGCACGATCACCGTGCGAAGGGCACGGCCGTCAAGGGCGCGCTGGACGTTCTCCGAGGCCAGCGCCAGTTCGCGCAGGTCCTCCTCAGAGATGTCCGGGGACACCTCCAGGCGGTCCCGCACCTTGCCCTGCACCTGGACGACGGCGGTGACCGTGTCCTCTACGAGCAAGGCGTCGTCGTGCGTGGGCCAGCCTGCGTTGGCGACCGAGGCCGGGTGTCCCAGAACGTTCCACAGGTCCTCGGCGGTGTAGGGCGCAAACAGGCTCAGGATGACGGCAACGGCCTCCACGGCTTCGCGGACCGCGGGGTCCGCGCCGCCGGCCCCCGTGGCTGCATCTATGGTTTTGCGGGTCGCGTTGACCAGTTCCATCAGCTTTGCCACAACCACGTTGAACTTGTTGTGGTTCAGCAGGGCCTGCGCATCGGCGATCGTGCGGTGCGTGACGGTGCGCAGGGCACGGTCGCCGGTGGCGAAGTCGATGCCGGGTGCGCTCGATACATCCTGGCCGAGGCGCCAGGCGCGGGCCAGGAACTTCGCGGAGCCCGACGGCGATACGTCCGCCCAATCGACGTCGTCCTCCGGCGGGGAGGCGAAGATCATGGTCAGGCGTACGGCGTCCACGCCGAACTTGTCCAGCTGCTCACTGAGGTCGACGCCGTTGCCCAGGGACTTGCTCATGGCCTTGCCGCCATTGAGCACCTGGCCCTGGTTCAGCAGCGCACTGAACGGCTCGTCGGCCTCGATCATGCCGAGATCGTGGATGACCTTGGTGAAGAACCGCGCATAGAGCAGGTGCAGGATGGCGTGCTCCACGCCTCCCACGTACTGGCCGACCGGCATCCAGTCGTTGATCTTCTCCGGATCGAACGGGCCTTCGGTGTACTGCGGCGAGACGAAGCGCAGGAAGTACCAGGAGGAATCCACGAAGGTGTCCATGGTGTCCGTGTCCCGCTTGGCCGGTCCGTGGCAGTTGGGGCACTCGATGTTGACCCAGCTTTCGACCGCGGCCAGCGGAGACGTGCCCTTCGGGGACAGGTCTTCGCCGCGCAGATCCGCCGGCAGGGTCACAGGCAGCTGGTCGTCGGGGACGGGAACCTCGCCGCAGGCCGGGCAGTGGATGATGGGGATCGGGGTGCCCCAGAACCGCTGCCGGCTGAGCAGCCAGTCACGCAGGCGGAAGTTCACGAACTTCTCGCCTGTGCCCAGCTCACGCAGGATCTCGATGGCTGCCGGGATGGCCTCGGCCTTCGGCAGCCCGTCGAGGCCGCCGGAGTTGATCAGGGTCCCCTCGCCGGTGGTGGCAATGCCCGTGGCCGCGGGGTCTTCCTCGCCGGTGTCCAGTACTGCCCGGACGGGCAGGTCAAAGGTCTTGGCGAAGTCGAGGTCGCGCTGGTCGTGCGCCGGGACGGCCATGATGGCGCCCGTGCCATAGTCGGCCAGGACATAGTCCGCGGCCCAGACGGGCAGCTTCTCGCCGTTGAGCGGGTTGGTCGCGTAGCGCCCGGTGAAGACGCCGGTCTTTTCGCGCTCGGTGGACTGGCGCTCGATCTCGGACAGCGCCTTGACCTGTTCGCGGTAGGCGTCCAGGGCGGCGGCGTGCTCGACGGTGACCAGTTCGACGGCGAGCGGCGCGTCGGCGGCGACGACGAAGAAGGTGGCGCCGTAGAGGGTGTCCGGACGCGTCGTGAAGACGGTGACATCCTTGGCGGCCTTGCCGCCCTCGGCTTCGATCACGAAGTTGACGTGGGCGCCCTCGGAGCGGCCGATCCAGTTCTTCTGCATGGCCAGGACGCGCTCGGGCCAGTGCCCGCGCAGTTCGTCCATGTCATCGAGCAGCCGGTCGGCGTAGTCGGTGATCTTGAAATACCACTGGTTCAGGGACTTCTTGGTTACGGGCGTGCCACACCGCTCGCAGGCGCCATTGACTACCTGTTCGTTGGCCAGCACAGTCTGGTCCTTGGGGCACCAGTTGACCGGCGAATTCTTGCGGTAGGCCAGTCCACGCTCGTAGAAACGCTTGAACAGCCACTGGGTCCAGCGGTAATACTCCGGGTCGGAGGTGTGCAGCCGGCGGGACCAGTCCGCTGAGATGGCGTAACGCTTGAACGACGCCGCCTGGGTGTCGATGTTGGCGTACGTCCACTCGCTGGGGTGCGCGTTGCGCTTGATCGCTGCGTTCTCTGCCGGCAGGCCGAAGGAGTCCCAGCCGATCGGGTGCAGCACGTCGTAGCCCTGCTGGCGCAGGTAGCGCGCCACAACGTCGCCCATCGCGAATGCCTCGGCGTGGCCCATGTGAAGGTCACCGGACGGATACGGGAACATGTCCAGCACGTAGCGGCGTTCCTTTGAGCCGTCGTCGAGCGGCGTGAAGACTTTCAGGTCCTCCCAGACCTGCGGCCATTTGGCTTCCATTGCCGCGAAGCTGTAGGCACCTTCCTCGGGCCCCTCCGCCGCGGCGGCTGGTGATCCGGTCTGTGTTTCCGGCTGAACGCTCACTGCTGGCCTCTTCTGTTCTATGCGGCCTGTTATCCCAAGCCTGTCTACCTTCAGGCCTGCCTGCCGCCAGGCCTGTTCACCATCAAGTCTGCACTGTCACGGCCGGCTGCCCGGCCCTGACTCCATACTGTTCGTACGTGGCACTCCTGCTACTACTACATGCGTTGCGTCCGGGAATGTACCCCGGACACACAAAAGCCCCTCGACATGGAGGGGCCGCCGCTCGGCAATCCGAGGACTCTTCGGGATCGAGGTCTCGTCGGGATGCCGGGCGGCTAGCTAAGCAGGAGCACGGCGCGCATAGGACCACTTTAGCCCCTCGGGCTGGTTCGCGCTGAACCGCCGGCCCCGATGCTGCCCGGTAGTCGCAGTGGACTCGCGCTCCGTCGCCCTTCGCGGGCCGTTATTTCCAAAATTGTTACAAATGCCATACCTATGGAACAGCGGTACTTACTGCCAATTGCAGAACGCCTCAGGCGGGTAGCAAAAATGGAAATTCAGGTAGCATTCCCCGGGAAAACAAGTAGAAAAACCACTAATACTCGGGTGGCGTTTTGCGCACGTCCGTACATTTCCACGAAGTTCGCCCCGAAAGCGGATTATGCCGCTCTAGGCTGGGAGAATGCCGTGAATAACCTAGGCCAGGACAAAAAATTTTGATCTTGCCAAAAGATTCAAATGGGAACACTATTCGGTAAAGATCAGCAAATGGGATCTCTTGGGGGGATTCGCAAATGGTCTCGGGTTGAGGAGCCTATCATGTATCACTTGCGCTATTCTTCTGTGCATCTGCCGAATACCCCCGCTGGCGGCTCCCGCGACGCCGGCTCCCTGGAACAGAGCTAGCCATGTTCGGCTGGATCACCCGTTTCAGTATGCAGTTCCGTATCCTGGTTCTCGCCTTGGCCGCCGGACTCATTGCCTTCGGGGTAGTGAACGTCCCCAATGTCGCCATCGACAGCATGCCCGAGTTTGCTCCCGCGCACGTCGAGATCCAGACAGAGGCCTTGGGCCTCTCAGCTGCTGAAGTCGAACAGCTCATCACCGCTCCGATGGAAGCCGACCTCCTTAACGGGGTGGCGTGGCTCGATGAAATCCGGTCCAAGTCCGTTCCCGGCCTTTCCTCCATCGAGCTCGTGTTCGAGCCGGGCACCGACCTTCTGCGCGCGCGCCAGCTCGTGGCCGAACGCATGACCCAGGCCCACGCACTGCCGAACGTCTCGGCGCCGCCACTGATCATGCAGCCTCTGTCGTCAACCAGCCGCGTCCTCATGGTCCGGATGAACTCCAAGGAGCTCTCAGGGATCGAAATGTCGGTCCTGGCCCGGTGGAAGATCAAGCCACGGCTGATCGGCATTCCCGGTGTCGCCAACGTTTCCATTTGGGGACAGCGCGAGCAGCAGCTCCAGGTCGAGGTGACCCCCACGCAAATGCGCGACAAGGGGATCACGCTCGAACAGATCATCAAGACCACAGGCAACGCAGTCTGGGTGTCGCCGCTTAGCTTCCTTGAGGCGTCAACCCCCGGCACGGGCGGGTTCGTGGAGTCGCCGAGCCAGCGTCTGGGCATCCAGCACGTCTTGCCCATCCGAACGCCCGCGGACCTGGCCAAGGTCAGTGTCGAGGACGCCCAACCTCCCATGCTCCTCGGTGACATTGCCCAGGTGAAGGAGGACCACCAGCCGCTGATCGGCGACGCCGTCGTCGGCCAGGATGCAGGCCTCCTGCTGGTCGTGGAGAAGTTCCCCGGAACCAGCGCACTGCAGGTCACCAAGGACATCGAAGCCGCCCTGAACGACATGCAGCCTGGGCTTTCCGGAGTCCAGATGGATACGTCCGTCTTCCGGCCCGCCTCGTTCCTGCAAGATGCCGTGGATGGACTCGGCGTGGCGCTGCTCGTGAGCCTCCTGATCGCCGTCCTGCTCTTCTGGGTCCTCTTCCGGTCCTGGCGTGTCGCGGTGATCGCCCTCGTGGCCATCACCACGACAGTCATGGCGGCAGGAGTGGTGCTCTACCTGCTCGACTCCACACTGAATATCTCGATCCTGGCCGGCATCATCCTGGGTGTCTCCGTGATTGTGGGTGACATCGTGGAGGACGTGCAGGCACAGCGGCGCCGGCCGTTGCGGACCACGGAGACGGAGACTGATGCCACCATCAGGTTCCGCATGGTCCAGCTTGTCCGCAGTGTCCGCACACCGCTGTTCCACGGGTCCCTCATCATGGCCCTTGCGCTCGTTCCGACGCTGTTCGTTACGGGAGTCGGCGGTGCGTTCTTCCAGCCGCTCTTCTGGTCCCTGGCGCTGGCGCTTGCCGCCTCAATGCTGGTGGGTTTGTCCGTGACACCGGTCTTGGCGTATCTCCTGCTTCCCGGTGAGAAACCCCGGCGGGCGGACTCGTCAACTGTTGCCCGGGCCAGGTCCTACTACAACCGGGCCCTCGAAGGCGGTCGCTCCCGCACCGCGCTCGGCATCGTCGCCGTCGCCGTCGTGGGACTGCTCGGACTGGCCGCCGCATCCCAGCTGGTCGGAAACCGGGCGGTCGTTCCCACTATTCCGGACCGGACGCTCCTGGTGCAGTGGGACTCGATGGCAGGCACGTCCAATGACGAGGTCCGCCGGGTGGCGTCGAAGGCGTCCGATGAACTGCGGACCCTGCCGGGTGTTTCGGGAGTGGGCGGGCATATCGGCCGCGCCATTTCCTCCGACCAGGTTGTTGGGAACAGCTCCGCCGAACTCTGGGTATCCATCACACCGGACGCCAACTTCAGCGAAACGGAGCAGGCGGTCCGTGAGGTCGTCCAGGGCTACCCGGGCATTGCCCACAACGTGGTGAACTACTCCCAGCAGAAGATCGGGGAACAGCGCAGCAGCATGGATCCGGGATTCGCCGTCCGCGTTTACGGAACCGACTTGCCGGTCCTGCGCGAGAAAGCCGAAGAGGTCCGCAAGGCCATCGAAAAGGTCGACGGCGTGAAGAACCCGACGATCAATGCCAGCGCCATGACGCCCATCGTCGAAGTCGAGGTCAACCTCGAGGCGGCGCAAAAGGTCGGCATCAAACCCGGCGACGCACGGCGCGCCGCTGCCGCCCTGATGCAAGGCATCGTCGTCGGCAACCTCTTCGAACAGCAGAAGGTTTTTGAAGTGGTGGTGCGGGGCGCGGTGGGTGTCAGGGATGACCTGACCAGCATTCGTGAACTCCTGCTCGACACGCCAAGCGGCGGCCAGGTCCAGCTGGGCCAGATCGCCGACGTCCGGCTCGTTCCCAATGAAGTCGTGATCCTGCACGATGACACCTCGCGCCGGATCGACGTCGTGGCCGAGGTCAGCGGACGGCCGCTCGCGGATATCCAGCGCGATATCAACACGGCGATCGAGCAGATCCAGTTCCCACTGGAATACCACGCCGAAATCCCCACAAAGTACAGTGAGCAGCTCGCCGGGGACGCCCTGGTTCTGTGGATCGGCGCGGCCGCCCTCCTGGCAATCCTGCTCCTTCTCCAGACAGCCGTGCGGAGCTGGAAGCTGGCGCTTGCCGTCTTCCTTTCCCTGCCGGCCGCGCTGGCCGGGTCCGCCGTGGCAGCGTGGATCGCGGGAGGCGCCATCACGGTGCTGGCGCTCACGGCGTTTGCCGCGGTGCTGGCCGTCGCCGTCCGCAACGCGACGCTGCTCTCGGCCAGGACGGATGAGCTGTGGCGGGCTGCCCCGCACGAATCCCCTGACAAAGTCATCATGATGGCGGCCCGGGACCGGGTATCGCCCATCTTGAAGGCCGCCCTGATCACCATGGCGATCCTGATTCCGCCGGGATTCTTCGGCGGCGCCGTAGGCGAGGCCCTCCTGGGTCCAATGGCCCTGATCATTGTCAGCGGACTCATCACTACAACTCTCATCGGGATCTTCGTACTCCCCCTGCTCGCACTCTGGTTCGGGCCCAAGTCCGCCCCGGAAGAGTGGGCGGAAGTCTACGAGGCCGAAGTTCCCGTCCAGCCCGTTACGCAGGAAAAGGTGGAAGCAAAATGACCAGCCAACAGCCCCTGCGGCGCCTGCCCCTGGCGGCCGCTGTATGCGCAGCACTTCTGTTCGCGTTGCCCGCATGTGCCCAGACGACGGCGGCGGCCCCCGCCGTCGTCGCGGCCAACGAGCCCGCCAAGGTGGAGAAGAATGCCGCAACAGGCATCGCTAAACTGACCTTGACCGAAAAGGGAATCGAACGCCTCGACCTGAAAACCGAAACCGTTAAGGCCGGCACGGGGACCAACGTCGTCGTGCCCTACGCAGCCCTGCTCTATGACTCCAGCGGAAAAACCTGGGTGTACACCAACCCGGCCCCGCGGGTCTACCAGCGGCAGGCGGTCACTGTAGCCAAGGTGGAGGACGGATTGGTCACGGCCTCGGCTGGCCCCGCGGTCGGCACCACCATCGTGACGGTAGGCGCGGCTGAACTCTTCGGCGCTGAATTCGATACGGCGCACTGACATGCGCCGGATTGTCGCTGCAAGTCTGAGGTTCCGGTCGATCATCATTGCGATGGCGGCTGCCCTCATGATCGTGGGCGGCGCGCAACTCAGCAGTGCTTCGGTGGATGTTTTCCCGGAGTTTGCCCCGCCCCGTGTCGAGGTCCAGACCGCGTGTCTGGGACTCACCGCCTCCGAAGTCGAGGAACTCGTAACGGTCCCGATGGAGCAGGCCTTCAACGGCATCGACGGACTGGACCAGATGCGGTCCAAGTCTGTGTCGCAGCTGTCCGCCATTGTGATGGAGTTCAAGCCAGGAACCGATCTGCTCACCGCCAGGCAACTGGTGTCGGAGCGGATGGCAACGGTCATACCGACGTTGCCTACCTGGGCCGCGCCGCCGGTGATGCTCCAGCCGCTGTCCTCCACCAGCCGTGTCATGAAGATCGGGCTGTCCTCCGAGACCCGCTCCCTGATCGAGATGTCCATGGTTTCCTACTGGAATATCCGGGCGCACCTCCTGCGGGTGCCGGGCGTCGCGAACGTGGCGATCTGGGGCGAACGCCTTCAGATGCTGCAGGTCCAGGTTGATCCGGCCAAGCTGGCGGCCAACAACGTCACGCTGGAGAACGTCATGAACTCCACGTCCGACGCCCTGGACGCCGGCCTGCTCAAGTACTCCCCCGGCGCCTTGATCGGCACCGGCGGGGCGCTGGAAACGCCGAGCCAGAGCTTGACCATCAGGCACGTACAACCCATCACGTCCCCGGCGGACCTTGCCCAAGTGGCACTGGAGGAACGCGAGGGACTGCCTCCCCTGAAGCTCGCCGACGTGGCAACCGTCGTGGAGGACCACCAGCAACTGATCGGTGACGCGGTCATCAACGGCGGCCCCGGACTCATGCTGATTGTCGAAAAGCTGCCGTGGGGCAACACGCTCGAAGTCACGCGCGGGGTTGAGGAAGCGCTCAAGGAACTGCAGCCCGGCCTCACCGGGATCGCAGTCGACACAACCCTGTTCCGGCCCGCCTCGTTCATCGAGGAGTCCCTCGGCAACCTGAGCCTCGCGCTTTTGCTGGGCTGCTTCCTGGTGGTCCTGGTGCTGAGCGTCTTCCTGTTCCAATGGCGGACGGCGCTGGTCAGCGTGACGGCGATCCCGTTGTCGCTGATGGCAGCGGCCCTGGTGCTGTACTGGACCGGAGGCACTATTAATACGATGGTGCTTGCGGGATTGGTGATCGCCGTCGGGGTGGTGGTGGACGATGCCATCATCGACGTCGAGAACATCGTCAGGCGGCTCCGGCACCACCGCGCCAGCGGCGGAACCGAGAGTACCGCCCGTGTGGTCGTCAATGCTTCCCTGGAAGTTCGCGGCCCCATCGTTTACGCCACCTTGATTATCGTCGCCGCCACGGTGCCGATCTTCTTCCTGGACGGACTGACGGGCGCCTTCTTCCGCCCCCTGGCCACCTCCTACACCCTGGCCGTGATGGCGTCCATGCTGGTGGCCCTCACGGTCACGCCGGCCATGGCGTACATCTTCCTGCGCAATGCCAAGCTGGAAGATCGGGATCCGCCGGTGGTCCGGGTTCTCAAGCGCTGGTACGGCAAGGCTCTGCGGCCCATTGTAAAGCGGCCGCTCCCGGGCTATCTCGCGGTGGCGGCGCTCGGCGTCGTCGGTATCATAGCGGCACCGCTCCTGGGTCAGTCGCTGTTGCCGTCGTTCAAGGAACGCGACTTCCTCATGCACTGGGTCACCCAACCCGGCACGTCCAATGCCGAGGAAGTCCGCGTGAGCCAACTGGCCTGCCGGGAGCTGATGACCATCCCAGGCGTCAACAACTGCGGGTCCCACATCGGTCAGGCGTTCGCCGCCGATGAGGTGGTGGGCGTCAACTTTGGAGAGAACTGGATCAGCGTTGACCCCTCGGTCGATTATGACAAAACCCTGGCCTCCATCCAGCAGGTCGTGGACGGATACCCCGGCATCCACCGGGACGTCCAGACCTACCTCAAGGAACGTGTCCGCGAGGTGCTCACCGGCACCGGCTACTCGATCGTCGTCCGTGTATACGGCGATGACCTGGACACACTGAAGAAGCAGGCGGACAAGGTCAAGACGGTCCTCGCGGGCATCGAGGGGGCAATTGGAGCCAAAGTCGCCCTGCAGGTGAATGTTCCGCAGGTGGACGTCGAGGTGAACCTGGACGCCGCCAACCGCTATGGCCTGAAGCCCGGTGACGTCCGCCGTGCCGCAGCCACCCTGGTGTCCGGTGAGGAGGTCGGCGACGTCTATCGGGACGGCAAAGCCTACGACGTCCAGGTCTGGAGTCCTCCCGCGATCCGGACCAGCGTCACAAGCATCGAGAACCTCCCGCTGGACACTCCCAGCGGACAGAAGATCCGGGTGGCCGACGTCGCCAAGATCACGGTAAAGCCCACTCCCAACGTGATAGAGCGTTCGGAAGGGTCCCGCCGACTCGATGTCAGCGCCAACGTCAAGGAAGGCGATCTTGCCAAAGTCGTGGAGAAACTCGAATCCGACCTCAAGTCGGTTGAGTTCCCCACCGGTTACAGCGCGGACATCCTGGGCGAATACGCAGAGCGGCAGGCCGCCTCACAACGGCTCCTCCTCTTCGCCATCGGCGCCCTGGTTGTGGTGTTCCTCTTGCTCCAGGCGGCATTCCACAGCTGGCGGCTTGCCACCCTCGGCATCCTGACGCTGCCGGTAGCCCTGGTAGGCGGGGTGATCGCCGCGCACATGAGCGGCGGAATCCTGTCCCTTGGGTCGCTGGTCGGGTTCCTGACAGTGATGGGCATCGCCGCCCGCAACGGCATCCTGCTCATCAACCACTGCCAGCATCTGGAGCAGTTCGAGGGCGTGCCGTTCGGCCGGGACCTGGTCCTGCGCGGCGCTGCCGAACGCTTGTCTCCAATCCTGATGACCACACTCGCCACCGCACTCGCACTGGTGCCGCTGGTGATGTTGGGCAACCGGCCCGGCCATGAGATCGAGCACCCCATGGCCGTGGTGATTCTGGGCGGGCTGGTGACTTCGACACTCGTCAACCTGTTCGTCGTTCCATCGCTCTACCTTCGGTTCGCCAAGAAGGGTCCGGCACGCGAACGCGGGCCCCGCGAGCCGGAACCCGTACCAGCCGCCTAGCATCAACCACCTACTGAGAGGCCAGTCAGATGACTCCACGATCAAAGAGATTTACCGCCTACGGCTCCGCGCTCTTGCTGGTGGTGGCGTCACTGACCGCGGCCACCGCTGCATCGGCGGCCGCGCCGGCGGCCACCAGTTCTCAGGAACTGTGCGGCCCCGGCTCGGCGCTGTCCTTCAACCGCTCTGCCTTCCCGGCCAAGCCACTGATCAACAACCAGTGGCTGACGCTTAAGCCCGGCATGCAGTCCACCACCGTCGGCAAGGTAGTCTCCCCGGACGGAACGACCACCCGCAAGGTGGTCAGCACCGTCACGGGTCTGACCAAAGTGATCGACGGGGTCAAGACGATCGCGATTTGGGACCGGGACTACTCCGACGGCGTACTGGTGGAGTCCGAGCTCGCCTTCTTCGCCCAGACGACGAAGGGGACGGTCTGGCTCTTCGGCGAGTATCCGGAGGAGTACGAAAACGGCAAGCTTGTCGGCGCGCCCAGCACGTTCATCAGCGGCATCGACAAGGCCCAGGCCGGCATCGCGATGCAGGCCGAGCCGCACCGGAATACCCCTGCCTACGTCCAGGCCTACGCCCCCAGCGTGGACTTCCTGGACTGCGGTGACGTCAAGTACAAGCACCTGCGCGTGTGTGTCCCCACGGGCTGCTACAACGATGTCATGGTGATCGATGAGTTCAACCCGCTGGATCCGCCGAGCGCGGGCCACCAGCGCAAGTTCTACTCAGCCGGGACCGGGCTCATCAAAGTGACGGCCGTCGGCGGCGAGGACCAGGAGTTCATGGATCTGGTCAAAATCAGGAAGCTGAACACCACGGAACTGGCTCTCATCAACAAACGTGCCCTGGAGCTCGACAGCAGGGGCTACACAGTCAGTAAGGACGTCTACGCCAAGACGCCGCGTGCTGTCGTGACCACCACGTCAACGCGGCCCGTGTCCTGAGGGACGAGGCGGACGCGGGAAAGCGAAGAGCTCCGGCTAGGTTTCCCTGGCCGGAGCTCTTCATTGTCCGCCGAAGCCGTGCCCGGTCGGCGGGTCAGGGTGCGCCCCTACCGGACGTCGTCGTCAACCCAGTCCATGGACTTGGTGACGGCCTTCTTCCAGAGGCGCATCTGGCGTTCCCGCTCGGCCTGATCCATTTGCGGCTCCCACCGCTTGTCCTCGGCCCAGTTGGCCGAGCACTCGCCCAGGTCCTTCCAGAATCCGACCGCCAGGCCGGCCGCGTAGGCTGCGCCCAGCGCGGTCGTCTCGACCACCTTCGGACGAATGACCGGCACGCCGAGGATGTCCGCCTGGAACTGCATGAGGGCATCGTTGGCGACCATGCCGCCGTCGACCTTCAGCTCCGTCAGCGGGACGCCGGAGTCGGCGTTGACGGCGTCGAGGACCTCACGGGTCTGGAAGGCGGTGGCCTCCAGCGCCGCGCGGGCGATATGGGCCTTGGTAACAAATCGGGTCAGGCCCACAATGGTGCCGCGGGCGTCCGAGCGCCAGTACGGCGCAAAGAGGCCGGAGAACGCCGGCACAATGTACACGCCGCCGTTGTCCTCAACCGAGGCCGCGAGGGTCTCGACCTCCGGGGCGCTGCTGATCATGCCGAGGTTGTCCCGCAGCCACTGGATCAAGGAACCGGTGACGGCAATGGAGCCCTCCAGCGCGTAGTGCGGCGCCGCGTCGCCGAGCTTGTAGCCGACGGTGGTCAGCAGCCCGTTCTTGGAATGGATAATCTCCTCGGCCGTGTTGAAGATCAGGAAGCAGCCCGTGCCGTAGGTGTTCTTGGCTTCCCCGGCATCGAACGCCGCCTGCCCGAACGTGGCCGCCTGCTGGTCGCCCAGGATGCCGGCCACAGGAACCTCGCGCAGCAACTGGGAGGTGTGCACCGTGCCGTAGACCTCGGAGGAGGACTTGATAGCCGGCATCATGGAGGCCGGGACGCCGAACGCGTCCAGAATCTCCTGGTCCCATGACAGCGTCTCAAGGTCCATGAACATGGTCCGTGAGGCGTTGGTCACGTCGGTGACGTGCACTCCGCCGTCGGTCCCGCCGGTCAGGTTCCAGAGCACCCAGCAGTCGGTGTTGCCGAAGACGAGGTCGCCGGCCTCCGCCTTGGCCCGGGCACCATCGACGTTGTCAAGGATCCACTTGATCTTGGTGCCCGAGAAGTAGGTCGCCAGTGGCAGGCCCACCTTCTGCTTGAAGCGTTCTACGCCGCCGTCCTTCGCGAGTTCGTCCACGATCGGCTGGGTGCGGGTGTCCTGCCACACGATGGCGTTGTAGATCGCCTCGCCGGTGGTCTTGTCCCACACCACCGCCGTTTCGCGCTGGTTGGTGATGCCGACGGCGGCGATGTCGTGCCGGGTCAGGTTCGCCTTGGACAGGGCCGAGCCGATCACTTCGCGGGTGTTGTTCCAGATTTCAGCGGGGTTGTGCTCCACCCAGCCGGGCTGGGGGAAGATCTGCTCATGCTCCATCTGGCCGGAGGAGACGATGCTGCCGCTGTGGTCGAACACGATGGCTCGGGTGCTCGTGGTGCCCTGGTCGATGGCGACTACGTACTGGTTCATATTGACGTCCTTGTCTTTTTAGCGTGGCAGTTGAACTAATGGTTAGAGCGGGAGTACAGGGGGGATGATCGGCACGACGGCTGCCACAAGTCCGGCAAGGCCTCCACCGATCAGGGGTCCCACGACCGGGATCCAGGAGTAGCTCCAGTCGGAGGACCCCTTGCCCTTGATGGGGAGCAGGGCGTGCGCAACGCGGGGGCCCAGGTCACGAGCCGGGTTGATGGCGTACCCGGTGGGACCACCGAGGGAAACACCAATGCCGACAACCAGCAGGGCGACCGCCAGCGGGCCGAGCCCGGAAGGTGTCCCGCCGAAGGTCAGGATGACGAACACGAGGACAAAGGTGCCGATGATCTCGGTGGCCAGGTTCCACGGATAGGAGCGGATCGCGGGGCCGGTGGAGAAAACGGCCAGCTTGCCGGCGGGCTCGGACTCGACGTCAAAGTGCTGCCGGTAGGCCACCCACATGACGACGGCACCCAGGAAGGCACCGGTCAGTTCACCGCCGAAGTACGTCAGGGTCGAGGCGAAGTCAACCGGAACGCCGGGAGCGTACAACCTCTTGCCGTTGAGCAGCAGACCAAGGGTGACCGCGGGGTTCAGGTGCGCACCTGAGATGGAAGCAACATAGACACCGGAGAAGACGGCAAGGCCCCACCCCCAGGTCACCATCAGGAACCCGCCGTTGTTGCCCTTGGTGCTTTTGAGCACAACGTTGGCCACAACGCCGCAACCCAGCAGGGTCAGCATTGCGGTTCCGAATACTTCGGACAGGAATACTATTCCAAGAGACATCTTTGACTCCTCTATTTTCTGTTGTCGGCCCTTCGCGAGTTTGAATGGCCGTGGAGCCGGCAGCATGTTGGTGCTGCCGACCAGCCACTGCGCCGGCCGCCGGGGCGGACCGCGCAGTGCTTGCACCCGGGCTTCCCTGCCCGGGCACGCAAGCTGTATCAGGCGACCAGGCTGTGGACCTGGACGCGGTGGAACCGCTGAAGCACCTCCTGCGTGTGGCTGATCTCCTTGGCCCGGCGAGCCGCGTCCCAGCCGAGCGGGCCCGAAAGTATATCGGCAACTTCGTTCAGCAGTTCCCCGGTCACGAGTCCCCGGAAGGCCAACGAGGTGCGGCGGATGAGGACGTCCACGAGGTGTCCGACCTGCTCGTGCGCCGCCATGAACTCCAATTCACGCGTGCTGAGTTCGCGTGTTGAGTGCAGCAGCCTGTCCAGCGCACCTGCCCGGTCCGCATCCAGGAAACGGATGACTTCCTCGGCGCGGGTCCCGTAGCGGGTCAGCAGCCCGGTAACGCGGGCGGCGTCGCGGCCGGCCGACATGTGGGCCTTGATCCAGCGCTGGATGCCGTCCTCGCTGTCAGGGAACCCGGCGCCGCCGCCGATGGCGAGCTTCGCCGTCGAGACCTTCCGTTCCATGCCGAGTTCGGCCAGGACGTCGTTGCTCAGGTGCTCGGCGAGGGCCCGGAACGTGGTCCACTTGCCGCCCACGAGGCTGAGGACGGCCCCGCCCGCCGCCGCACGGCGTTCGATCCGGTAGTCCCGGCTGACGAACCCGGGCTGGGTGGCGTCATGCCTCGGAAGCGGGCGCACACCGGAGAACGTGTAGACAATCTGTTCCCGGTCCACGGGGATGCCCGGGAACACGTGGCCGATCAGGTCAAAGAAGTAGTCGATTTCCGCCTCGGTGCAGACGGCGTCCTGGGCCATGTCGGCGTCGACGTCGGTGGTGCCGACCAGGACGCGGTCCCCCATCGGATAGATCAGCACGATCCGGCCGTCGGTGTGTTCGAAGAAGATTTCCCGGCCGTTGCACGCCGCGAGCAGCTCCGGATGGTCCAGCACGATGTGCGAACCTTTGGTTCCGCCCATGAACGACGACGCCGCCCCCATCGCCTCGTTGGTCAGGTCGACCCAGGCGCCGGTGGTGTTCACGATGACGTCGGCGGTGAAATCGAACACTTCGCCGGTCTGCTCGTCGCGCAACTGGACTGTGGTTCCGGTTCCGGTGGTGCCGGTCCCGCTTGTGGCGGCGCCCGCGTTACCCGGCGAGAGGAACGAGACGTAGTTGCTGGCCCGGGCCATGCCGCCGCCGGCCTTCTCGCCGTCCTGGAGCACATCCAGGGTGAGGCGCTCGGGGTTGTGGACCGAGGCGTCAAAGTAGGTGGCCGCGTATTTGATCCCGGGGTGCAAGCGGGGCAGCTCGGCGAGGGCGCGCTTGCGTCCGCGGAACTGGTGGCGCGGAACCGTGCCGCCGTCGCGGGAGAAGAAGTCGTACATGCTGAGGCCGAGCTTGATCAGGAACGCTCCGCGCTCGGTGTGCTTGCCCTGCTTGTGGGTGAGGAAGCGCATCGGGGCGGCCAGGACTCCGGAGAAGGTGCTGAAGATCGGGATCGTGGTCTGCAGCGGTTTGACGTAGTGCGGTGCGATCCGCAGGAGCCTGTTGCGTTCGACCACGGACTCCTGGACGAGGCGGAACTCGCCGTTTTCGAGGTACCGAATGCCGCCGTGGATCATGTGGGAGGAGGCGCCACTGGCTCCCTGGCAGTAATCGCCGCGCTCAACGAGCGCCACGTCGACGCCCTGCAGCGCCAGGTCACGGAACGTGCCCACCCCGTTGATGCCGCCGCCGATGATCAAAACCTGCGCGTGCCGCCGCGTCCGCAGCTTCTGCACCGAGGCGCGATCGTTCGCCGCTGTGCCGACTGAGTCCTTCTGTCCCAAAACTGCTCCCTTGGGTTTGGTTCTGTGCGGCACGCCCGTGGCGCGGCGCCGTTCAACACTATTCTTTGGACTAATGGAAAATGGAGTCAAGCACTATGCACAAACGTGCAGACGGGAAATTTCATGACGCATTCACGCCAGTCCGACGCCCTCCGCGCGGCCCAGCTGTATTACCTCCAGGACCTGACCATGGACGCCATTGCCCGCGAGCTCCGGACGTCCCGGTCCACGGTTTCGCGGCTGTTGGCGGCGGCACGCGATTCGGGTCTGGTGCAGATCCAGATCCGCAGCCCGCTGGACACCGGGCCCGAACTCGAGGGAATGATTCGCGCCGAATACAAGGTGGATGTACATGTTGTTCCGGTGGTGGACACCCTCAATGAGGCGGAAACACTGGACCGGGTGGCCATGCAGGCCGCCCGGACGATCGGACCGCTGGTGGACTCCAACGCCATCATCGGCGTCGCGTGGGGCTCCACCCTGAGCGCCGTGAGCCGGCACCTGACCCGCAAGATCACCCACGACAGCGTTATCGTCCAGCTCAACGGCGCCGGCAACATGCAGACCACCGGCATCACCTACGCCTCCGACATCATGCGACGGTTCGGCAGCGCCTACGGTGCACGGGTGGAACAGTTTCCCGTGCCGGCCTTCTTCGACCACGCCGCGACCAAAACGGCCATGTGGAATGAGCGCAGTGTTCAGCGGATCCTGGAGCTGCAGGCCCGGATGAGCATCGCGATCTTTGGTGTCGGATCGGTCGACGCCGACTATCCCAGCCACGTCTACGCCGGCGGCTACCTCGATGAAGACGACTTGAGCGTCCTCGCGAACTCCGATGTGGTGGGTGATGTTGCCACGGTTTTCTTCCGCGCTGACGGGTCCTCGGACGGCATCACGCTCAACAAGCGGTCCACCGGCCCGGACCTGGCCCAGCTCCGCCAGGTGCGGCGCCGCATCTGCGTGGTGTCCGGAGCCTCCAAAATCAACGGGCTCCGGGGCGCCCTGGCAGCAGGACTGGCCACCGACCTGATCCTGGATGAGGCCAGCGCCCGCCGGCTCGTCCGGTTCGACGGACTGTCCTGAGCGGCCGCGGTGCGCGGCGACCGATGCGGCCGCCGGCACCCGCGGTCCGTCGCTCGCCAGCGCCAGTAGGTAAAGTCATTGTCATGAAACTCTCCTCCCAGCTGACCCTGAACAACGGCGTATTGATCGACCGGCTGGGATTCGGGCTGTACAAGGTCCCCCCGGCCGACGCCGCCAGCCTGGTGACCATGGCGGTCGAGGCCGGCTACCGGCACTTCGACACCGCCGCCATGTACGGCAACGAGACCGGCGTCGGCAAGGGAATCGGTGCCCTGTCCGGATTTGAGGGCACGGGCGGAGGCCCCGGGGAAACCGCCCCCTACGTTTCCCGCCAGGACCTCTTCGTCACCACGAAGGTCTGGAACGACGACCACGGCTACGACGCCACGATGCGGGCGTTCGACACCTCCATCTCCAACCTCGGCCTGGAATACATCGACCTCTACCTGATCCATTGGCCGTGCGCGCGCCGTGGCCTGTTCCCGGAAACATACCGGGCCCTGGAGACGCTGTACCGCGAGGGCAAGGTCCGGGCGATCGGCGTCTGCAACTTCCAGCCGCAGCACCTGGACCGGCTCCTGCAGACAGCGGAGGTGGTACCCGCCGTGAACCAGATCGAGCTTCATCCCTGGCTGCAGCAGGACGAACTGCGGGAACAGCACGAGGTCCTCGACATCCGTACTGAGGCGTGGAGCCCCCTGGGCCGCGGCCAGGTGCTGAAGGACCCCGTGATCCTGGCCCTCGCCGCCGAACACGACCGCACCCCGGCGCAGATCATCCTCCGCTGGCACCTGCAACTTGGCAACATCGCCATCCCCAAGGCCAGCTCGTCCGGGCGGATCCGCGAAAACTTTGAGGTTTTCGACTTTGAGCTCACCCCGCTGGACATGTCGGAGATCGGCGGCCTCGAACGCGGATTCCGGACCGGCTCCCACCCCGACAACGTCGCATAGGATTCGAACCAATGGAACAAGTGGATACCGGGTCCTCACGCACGCCCCTGTTCAGCGGCGGACTTGACGCCCGCACCCGTGCCGCGTCCGTCGAGGTTGACGGCGCCCGGATCGCGTACTGGGTCTACGAACCCGTCCGCGTCACCCCGGAGACCCGCACCATCCTGGTGGTACACGGTTTCCGCGGCGACCACCACGGCCTGCTCCGGGTAGCGGACCAGCTGACGGACATGCGCCTGATCATGCCGGACCTGCCGGGCTTCGGCAGCTCGGCAGCCTTCGAGGGGACCGGGCACAGCGTTCGTGCCTACGGCAGTTTCCTCGGCGATTTCATGGCCGCGCTGGGCCTGGGAGCGGATACGGTCCTGCTGGGACATTCATTCGGGTCGATCATCGCCAGCCACTTCGTGGCAGCCAATCCCGGCGCCGTGGCCGAACTGATCCTGGTCAATCCCATCGCGGCGCCCGCCCTTGAAGGGCCCAAGGGCCTGATGACGAAGCTTGCCGTGCTGTACTACGAGGCTGCGGCGCGCCTTCCCCAGCGGCCCGGACTGGCCCTGCTGCGCAGCCAGGCGATCGTGCGGGTGATGAGCGTGACCATGGCCAAGACCGGGGACAAGGACATCCGCCGGTTCGTGCACGCCCAGCACAGCGCCTACTTCTCTTCGTTCGCGGACCGCGACAGCCTGCTTGAGGCCTTCAAGGCCTCGGTCGGCAGCAACGTCAGTGAGGTGGCCAGCGAACTGACGTTGCCCGTGCTGCTGATCGCGGGAGAGAAGGACGAGATCGCCATGCTGGCGGACCAGCACAAACTCGCGGCGCGGCTTCCGGACGGGAAGCTGGAAGTCATTCCCGGCGTCGGGCACCTGATCCACTACGAAACCCCTGAACCGGCAGCCCGCTACATCCGACGCTTCCTAAAGGACCACGCCGCATGAAGATTCTCATTGATGCCCGCTTCACCCGGCTGGACCAGCACGACGGCATCAGCCGCTACGGCGCCAGCCTGATCGCGGCGGCCGCCAAGATCGCCGACGTCTCGATGCTGATCAGCGACCCCCGCCAGCTCGCGCTCCTGCCCGATGTCCCGTACACCGTGATCAACAGCCCGCTGTCCCCGGCCGAGCTCTTCGTGGCCGCAAGGGTCAACAAGCTCGGCGCGGACGTGGTGGTGTGCCCCATGCAGACCATGGGCAGCTGGGGCCGGAAGTACGCCCTGGTGCTGACCCTGCACGACCTCATCTACTACGAGCACCCCGCCCCACCCGGGTTCCTGCCAGCCCCCGTCCGGATCCTGTGGCGCCTCTACCACAAGGCCTTCTGGCCCCAGCGGGTCCTGCTGAACAGGGCGGACATCGTGGCAACCATCAGCTCCACCACGGCGGCCCTGATATCGAAGTACCGGCTCACCCGGCGTCCCGTCAGGATTGTCGGCAACGCCCCCCAGCACGGCCACACACCGCGCGACCCCGGGGCGGGGGCCGACAAGACGCTGCTCTACATGGGTTCGTTCATGCCCTACAAGAACGTGGAAACCATGGTCCGCGGCATGGCGGAACTCCCGGACATGACCCTCCACCTGCTCAGCCGCATCACCCCGGAGCGGCGGGCCGAGCTCGAGGCGCTGGCCCCGCAGGGCGCAAACATCGTCTTCCACAACGGCGTGACCGACGCCGAGTACGAGGCCCTCCTGGCGCGCACCACCGCCCTGATCAGCCTGTCCCGGGCCGAGGGCTATGGCCTGCCGCTCGTCGAGGCCATGTCGCACGGCACGCCTGTGATCGCCAGCGACATCCCGATCTTCCGGGAAGTCGGCGACGACGCCGTCAGCTACGTGCATCCCGACTCGCCGTCGGAGTTTGCCGAGGCAGTGCGCGAGCTCGAAGACCCCGCACTGTGGAAGGCCCGTTCAAGCCGCTCAGTGGAGCGGGCCGGCGACTTCAGCTGGGACGAGTCGGCACGGCGGCTCGTGGCCGTCGCCGAAGAGGCCGTCGCGCTCCGGGGCCGCCCTCGCAACCGGAAATAGCCGGGACGGCTGTCAGTCGCCGGCGCGGAGGGCCACTCCGCGCCGCACCCGCATCGAGGCCGGGATGACGCCGGGGGCAGCGCGTCGAGGAGCACCCATTTGCCGCAGAGGGCCGCAATGGGAGCCGCCATTCCGGCCAGCTGTGGCGAATGGCCGTTGGCGACACGTCGAAATAGCGAGTGTTCTTATGATGCAGACCCAGCTTCCGTATCCTCGGCATCAAGGAGGACGCAAGGACGCAGAGACGCAGGAACGCAGCAACGCAGCAACGCAGGAACCCAGGAACGCAGCAACGCAGCAACGCAGGAACCCAGGAACGCAGGAACGCAGCAACGCAGGAACGCAGGAACGCAGCAACGCAGGAACGCAGCAACGCAGGAACGCAGGAACGCAGGAACGCAGGAACRCAGCGGAATTCTAGAGGACGTCCACGCCGTCCAGGCGCAGCTGCACCGGGTCGTCGCTGCGCTTGGCTGCGGCTGCTGCCTTGACGGCCCGCATGACCGCCGTGGCGTCCGCGGCCTGGGCGTAGGGGATGAACAGCAGGGTCCGGACCTCCCCGCCGGAATCCCGCGGCGCAGAATCCCGCGGCGGCGTGCGGCCGGCCCCCGCGGCCGCCGGCAGGATGAGGGGCGCGGGCCCGGCCGTCCGGAGGACGGTTCCCTGCGCCGCCAGCCGCTGCTGGATGGCCTCCGTGAAATGTCCGACGGCGGTCCTGCCGCCGGTGACGGAGGCTACCCGCACGGCGGGCGGCAGCTGCAGCTCCTGCCGCAGTGCCAGTTCCCGGCTGGCGTACCCGGCCGGATCCCACCGCAGCAGGGCACCAACCCCGGCGGCGTCGTCGGCGGTAATGACCACCAGGCCGCCGTCGGGTGCCGGCCGCACCAGGGCCGCCGCGTTGAACCAGCGGCGGACTGCGTCCTCCCCCGCCCTCAGGTTTTCCCGGCGCAGCAGCGAGTCGCCGTCGAGCAGCAGGGCCGCGGCGTACCCGCCGGTGGCGACCGGCTCGGCACCGACGGTGGCAACCACGAGGGCTTTCGTCTCCGGAACGGTGGCCTTGATCTGGTCTCCGGAGGAGGTGATGACCGGTTTTCCCGGAAACGCCCGGCCCAGCTCCTCCGCCGTGCGCAGGGCTCCCGTGGCGCCACGCCGGAGCCTGGCACCGTTGCACGTGCCGCACCGCCATGCCGGGGCCGGGGACGAGCACCAGCGGCATTGCGGCACGGCGCTGCTCCCGCCCGGGCCGGCAATCGCCAGGGGCCCGCTGCAGGCGGTGCAGCGCGCCGGTTCCCGGCAGGTTTCGCACACCAGCGAGGGAGCGTAGCCGGCGCGGGCCACCTGGACCAGGACCGGACCGCGTTCCAGGCCCTCCTTGGCGGCCCGCCAGGCCGCCGCGGGGAGGCGGGCGACGCGGGCAAGCGGGTCATGTTCGAGTTCATAGCTGTCGGCCGTGTTCAGGACGCGCGGGACCGTCCGGCGGAGGACGGTCCGCTCCGCTTCCACGGCCTGGGCCCAGCCGGAGGCGACCAGCCGCTCCGTTTCGGTGCTGCGTGAATGGGCCGCGAGCAGGCACGCGGCCCCCTCCTGGCCCGCGCGGAGCAGGAGGACTTCGCGGGAGTGCGCGTACGGGGAGCGCTGCTCGATGTGGAGGTCGTCGCCGTCGTCCCAGCAGACCACGAGCCCGAGGTTCGGCACCGGCGCGTAGGCCGCGGACCGTGTGCCCACGGCGACCCCGGCCGCGCCGCTGAGGACGCGCAGGAAACTGCGGTAGCGCGGCGTCTGGCCGTCGTCCGCGGTGAGCCGGGCGACGTCGCCGGCAGGGAGGAGTTCCAGCAGGGCAGACTCCACGCGGTCGAGGTCCCGGTAGTCGGGCACCACAACGACGGCGCCGCGGCCGGAGATCCGGACCGCGGCCACCGCTTCCGCGATCATCCGCGGCCAGCCGCCGTGCCCGTACCCCTGGAGGGCGGTCAGCACGGCCCGGGGCGACTCCCCCGCGGCGAGGTGGGCGAGGAACGCCGGACCGTTGCGGTACGTGGCCCAGACGCTGCCAGCGGCCGGGGGCGGAAGCGACACGTCGGTCGCAAGACCGAACATCTCAGTACCGAAAAGCGCGGGGTCGAGCCGGCCGTCCGGGGCGAATTCCCTTTCGAGTTTGGCCATGCGGGGCGGCACGGCAACGCGCAGGACGTCGCTGACCGTTCCGGCGTAACGCGAGGCGATCCGGCCGGCGAGCTCGGCCACCGCAGGGGTCAGGACTGGGACGGGAGAGAGCACTTTGTGCAGCGGCACGAGGGGGTGTCCGGCGTCGGACCCGGCCGTGCGCTCCAGCAGGTATCCGGCCAGCTCCTGCCCGTTGAACTTGACCTTGACCCGGACGCCGGGCACGGCCTCGGCGTCGAGGGCGGCAGGCACGCTGTAATCGAAGGGCCGGTCCAGGTGTGGCAGCGAGGATTCGATCAGCACCCGCGCCACCGGCAGCTGCGCAGCGAGGGCGGGTCCGGAGGCTTCCGCGGCGGAGGCGGGAAAGCCCTGGAGAAGGGACAGCTGCTGGGGTTCGCCGGGCGCGCCGCCGGCAGGACTGGGACTCACGGCTCGCACCTCCCTCGGGATCGTTCGACAAATGCACTGTTTTCCCAAATGCACTGTTTTCCCAAATGCACTGTAGCCAGGCCACTGGAGAGTGGCCTGGCTACAGTGCATCACACAGGACTGACAAAAACGCGCCGACGAGTCGGGCTCAAACGTCGTGGCCTAAACTCAGGCGTTGAAGAACGCCTTCAGCTCGTCCACCCGGTCCAGGCGTTCCCAGGTGAAGTCCGGGTCTTCGCGGCCGAAGTGCCCGTGGGCGGCGGTCTTGGTGTAGATCGGGCGCTTGAGGTCGAGGGCGTCGATGATGGCCCGGGGGCGCAGGTCGAAGATCTCGGCGATCGCGGCGCTGATCCGTGCCGGGTCCACGGTTTCGGTTCCGAACGTCTCAACGTAGGTTCCCACCGGGCGGGCCTGTCCGATCGCGTAGGCGATCTGGATTTCGGCGCGCTTGGCGAGGCCGGCGGCCACCACGTTCTTGGCGACCCAGCGCATGGCATAGGCGGCCGAGCGGTCCACCTTCGACGGGTCCTTGCCGGAGAACGCGCCGCCACCGTGGCGGGCCATGCCGCCGTAGGTGTCGACGATGATCTTGCGGCCGGTGAGGCCGGCGTCGCCCACGGGGCCGCCAATGACAAAGGCGCCCGCGGGATTCAGGATGTTGCGGGTCCGTGAGGTGTCCAGGTTGGACAGCGCCATGACCGGTCCCACCACATGCTCGGCGAGGTCGGCCCGGAGCCGGTCCAGGCTGGTGCCTTCGGCGTGCTGGCTGGAGATGACGACAGTCTCGACCGAGACCGGACGGTCGACGTCGTAGCCCACCGTGACCTGGGTCTTGCCGTCCGGGCGCAGGTAGGCGAGTTCGCCGTTCTTGCGGACCTCGGTCAGGCGCTCGGAGAGCCGGTGGGCGAGCCAGATCGGCACGGGCATGTAGGACGGCGTCTCGTCACTGGCGTAGCCGAACATGAGTCCCTGGTCGCCGGCGCCCTGGAGGTCGTAGTCGTCCTCCTGGCGTCCCTCGCGGGCTTCGAGCGAGTTGAACACGCCGCCGGCGATGTCGTTGGACTGCTGGCCGATGGATACCGAGACGCCGCACCGGGCGCCGTCGAAGCCGTTGGCCGAAGAATCGTACCCGATGCCCAGGATGGTCTCCCGGACAATCTGCGGGATCTCGACGTAGGCGTCCGTGGTGACCTCGCCGGCGACGTGGACCAGCCCGGTGGTGGCCAGCGTCTCCACGGCAACCCGGGACTCGGGGTCTTTGTCGAGCAGGGCGTCAAGGATCGCATCGCTGATCTGATCACAGATCTTGTCGGGGTGGCCCTCCGTCACCGACTCGGACGTGAAGAGCCGGAGCGCGGCGGGCGTGGACCCGTGGAAGGCGGGGATGTGCAGCGGTAAAGTCACTCAACTACCTTACTGGTTGGAAATCGGACGTCCGGCGGCGTGTGTCCCCATGCTAAGGAGATGTTGGTTACGCCGGGCTACGCCGGCGGTACAGCCCGGCTCAGCTCGGCGCTGATCCGGTCGATCACGGCGGCGGCGACGTCGGATTTGGAACCCGACGCCTCTTGGGGTTCGGAGCCGTCGCGGGAAAGGATGACTACGGAGTTCGTGTCTTCGCCAAAGACCATGTCCCGGCCCACCTGGTTGACGACCAGCAGGTCACAGGCCTTCCGGCGCAGCTTGTCCCGGGCATACTCGAGGACGTCGCCCCCGGCGTCGCCGGTCTCGGCGGCAAAGCCGACGATCAGCTGATCCCGGGACGCGGCGTCGCGGACCTCGACGATTTCCCGCAGGATGTCGGGGTTGCGCACCAGGTTGATCACCGGATCGGCGACGTCGTCGCGCTTCTTGATCTTGGTCCCGGAGACGTCCGCCGGGCGGAAGTCCGCGACGGCGGCGGCCATGATGACGACGTCGGAGTCGGCGGCCGCATGCAGCGCCGCCTTCCGCAGTTCCAGGGCAGTCTCGACCTGGACGACCTCGACGCCGGCGGGCGCCGGGACCTCCATGTGGGCGGCCAGCAGGCGGACGCGGGCGCCGGCTTCGAGGGCGGCTGCGGCCAGAGCCACGCCCTGCTTGCCCGAGGAGCGGTTGCCGAGGAACCGCACGGGGTCCAGCGGTTCCCGGGTGCCGCCGGCGCTGATGGTCACAGTGAGCCCGGCCAACGGCGGCACCACCGGCTGTGCCGCTGACGGACCTGCGGCCAGGACCGCGTTCACGTCCTGCTCCGCGGCAGGGTCGGCCAGTGCCCCTGCCGCAGCAACAGATGCCCCGGCAAGAGCCAGTGCGGCGGTGAAGATCGCCTCGGGCTCGGGCAACCGGCCGGGACCGGAGTCGGCGCCGGTCAGGCGGCCAATCGCGGGTTCCAGCACGGTGACGCCGCGGCTGCGCAGGGTTTCGACGTTGGCTTCGGTGGCGGGGTGCTGCCACATTTCGGTGTGCATGGCCGGGGCCATGAGCACCGGGCAGTCGCCGGCCATCAGCAGGGTGTTGGTGAGGAGGTCATCGGCCTGTCCGGTGGCCGCGCGGGCCAGGAGATCGGCCGTGGCGGGGGCCACGACGATCAGTTCGGCGTCGTGGCCGAGCCGGACATGGTTGACCGTGTGGACGGCGTCGAACACGCTGTTGCTCACCGGGTGCCCGGACAAGGCCTCCCACGTGGCGACGCCGACGAAGCGGGTGGCCGCCTCGGTGGGGATGACCGTGACGTCATGCCCGGCTTCAGTAAAAAGCCGGAGGAGCGATGCCACCTTGTAGGCGGCAATCCCTCCCCCGACTCCGAGGACTATGCGCACGTGATCTCCGTCAACAGGCAGTCTGTTTAATTGGCTCTTCCCGCGGAGGGAATTACTCTGTGGCTTCGATCGGCGTGGAGACGAGCTTGCCTTCGTTGATCTCGCGCAGCGCGATCGACAGGGACTTCTCGTTCAGCTTGGTGTCGACCAGCGGACCCACGTACTCAAACAGGCCCTCGTGCAGCTGGGCGTAGTACGCGTTGATCTGGCGTGCGCGCTTGGCACCAAAAATCACCAGTCCGTACTTCGAGTCGGCGGCCTTCAGCAGCTCGTCGATCGGCGGGTTGATGATTCCTTCAAGGTTCGTGGACACGAATTCTCCAAATTCTAACGGGCTGATGGCTTCCCGCGGCTAGCGCGGGTGGGGGGTCAGCCCCATGAGTGAAACAAGCTCGTCCGCTGCCCGGCGAACGTCGTCATTAATAACGGTGTGGTCGAACTCCGGTTCAGCAGCAAGCTCTACTTTACCGGTTTCCAGCCGCCGCTGCTGTTCCTCGGCACTTTCCGTGCCGCGGCCCACAAGCCGGCGCACCAATTCGTCCCAGCTGGGCGGCGCAAGGAACACGAACTGCGCATCCGGAACGGCCTGCCGTACTTGGCGTGCTCCCTGCAGATCGATTTCCAGCAGCACCGGCCGACCCTCGGCGATGGCCTGGTTGACCGTGCTCTTCAGGGTGCCATAGGTGTTCTGCCCATGCACCACGGCCCATTCGAGCAATTCGCCTGCAGCCACCAGGGACTCGAACTCTTCCTTCGACTTGAAGTAGTAGTGCACTCCGTCGATTTCCCCGGGCCGCGGAGCCCGGGTGGTAGCCGAAACGGACAGCCACACCTCGGGATAGTTATCGCGGATATAGGTGGACACGGTGCCTTTGCCAACAGCCGTCGGGCCGGCGAGGACTGTCAGTCCCGGTTTCTTGGTCACATATTCCTTTGGGCGGTGGTGGCAGCTCGGCGGACCGAGCTATTTGTCGTCAATAAAATCTACCAGCGCGCGGCGCTGGTGGATTCCCAGGCCGCGGACCCGCCGGGATTGCGCGATGCCAAGCTGGTCCATGATGGCCGCCGCCCGGACCCGGCCGATCCCGGGCAGGGCTTCGAGCAGCTCCACGATTCTCATGCGGGCAATGGCGTCGTCGGTTTCGGCGGCGCTGATGACGTTGGCGATGCTTAGTTCTCCCGTTTTGAGGCGCTCCTTTGCCTCGGCCCTGGTGGCCCTTGCGGCAGCGGCCTTGCGGAGGGCGTCGGAACGCTCCTGCGGAGTGAGGGGTCTCAAACTCACTGGAAGTCCTCCCTGCATGGCGGGACGGGGCACTCATGCCCTTGCCCCGAACCTACAGTCTGGCGGCGGCAGAAATCAATGGAAATCTGCTTGCCCCGGTACGGGAAAACTCAGGACGGGAAACTCAGAACGGGAAAACTCAGAACGGGAAAACTCAGTCCCCGAACGGGACAGCCCGCGGCCCGGGTCCGGCAGCGCCGGTCCCGGGCCGGCTGGGCGGCTGCCGCTAGGCGGCGAGGAGTTCGTCGAGGGTGCGCCGTGCGGCATCGCGGAGGGACTGCAGCTGCGGTCCGGCGCCGAGGATGTCCCGGCTCGAGGTGCCCAGAACCTGGGGGTAGGCCGCACCGAAGGTACGGCGCAGGTCCGCGGCCGTGGCGCCCTGCGCACCCAGCCCCGGGGCAAGGATGGGCCCGCGGACCGCCGCCAGGTCGAGATCCAGTGTGGTGAGGGCGGAGCCCACCGTGGCGCCGACCACGAGGCCCACTGAACCGAGGGAACCGTCATAGCGGCGGTTCTCCGCCGCGGCCGCTTCCGTGATCCGCCGCGCGACGGAGTCCGCCCCGCCGACGTGCTGGACCGAGGCACCTTCCGGGTTCGAGGTCAGCGCGAGGACGAACACGCCGCGCCCGGTCTCGGCCGCCAGGTCCAGGGCGGGCCGCAGTGACTCAAAGCCCAGGTACGGGCTCAGCGTGACCGAGTCCGCTGCCAGGGGTGAGCCGTCCCGCAGCCAGGCGTCGGCGTAGGCGGCCATGGTGGAGCCGATGTCGCCGCGTTTGGCGTCGGCAATGCTCAGCACGGACGCTTCCGCCGCCGCGGCAAGGGTGCGTTCGAGCACGGCGATTCCAGCCGAACCGTGCCGCTCGTACAGGGCCACCTGCGGCTTCACCGCGGCAGCGAGGGAGGCCACGGCCTCCAAGACGGTCAGCGAGAAGCGTTCCAGCCCGGCGGCGTCGTCAGTCAGGCCCCAGCGCTGCAGGAGTGCCGGGTGCGGGTCGATGCCGACGCACAGCGGGCCCCGGTCCGCCATGGCCCGCCCCAGCCGGGAGCCGAAGGACTCCCGGCTTGCCGTTTTGGCGGTGGGGGCCTCAGGCATCCTGCAGGGCCTTCAGGTTCGCGGCGTGCTCCTGCAGGCTCGTGACGGACCATTCGTAGGTGCGCAGCGCCTCGATCGCCTGGACGGCGGCGTTGAACTCGGCCACGGTGGTGATGCACGGGATGCCGATCGACGTCGCGGCGGCACGCAGTTCGTAGCCGTCGCTGCGGGCCTCGCCGCCGGAGGGGGTGTTGAAGACCATGTCGATCTCACCGGCGATGATGAGGTCCGCGATGGTGCCTTCGCCCTCGGCGCTGGAGCCCTCGGCGACCTTCCGGACCGGGGTGGCCTGGATGCCGTTGCGGCGCAGCACGTCGGCCGTGCCGCCGGTGGAGACGATCTCGAAGCCGAGGTCCGAGAGCCGCTTGACGCCCATGATGACCGAGCGCTTGTCCCGGTTCGCCACCGACACGAAGATCTTGCCCTCGGTGGGCAGCGCGTTGTTGGCGGCCGCCTGGCTCTTGGCGAAGGCCGTGTCGAAGTGCTTGTCGATGCCCATGACCTCGCCCGTGGAGCGCATTTCCGGGCCGAGCAGGGAGTCGACCACCTTGCCCTCGGGGGTGCGGAAGCGGCTGAACGGCAGGACGGCTTCCTTGACCGAGACCGGGGCGTCCAGCGGCAGGGAGGAGCCGTCGCCGCTCTCCGGCAGCATCTTGTAGGCGCTGCGGAGCTGGTTAATGGTGACGCCGGTGCCGATCAGGGCCGCGGCCTTCGCCATCTGGACACCGGTGGCCTTGGAGACGAACGGCACGGTGCGTGAGGCGCGGGGGTTGGCTTCGAGGACGTAGAGCACGTCGGAGGCCAGGGCGAACTGGATGTTGATCAGGCCGCGGACGCCCACGCCCTCGGCGATCGCCAGGGTGGCAGTCCGGACCCGTTCCAGCACGTTGCCGCCCAGGGTAATGGGCGGCAGCACGCAGGCCGAGTCGCCGGAGTGGATGCCGGCCTCCTCGATGTGTTCCATGATGCCGCCGAGGTACATCTCCGTGCCKTCGTAGAGGGCGTCGACGTCGATCTCGACGGCGTCCTCGAGGAAGCGGTCGATCAGCACCGGGTGGTCCGGGGTGATTTCGGTGGCGTTGGCGATGTAGCGGGAGAGGTTGGGCTCGTCGTAGACGATCTCCATGCCGCGTCCGCCGAGGACGTAGGACGGGCGGACCAGGACCGGGTAGCCGATCTCGTCGGCGATCTTCTTGGCGTCCTCGAAGGACACTGCGGTGCCGTTCTTCGGCGAGACGAGCCCGGCCTTGTCAAGTACGCGGGAGAAGGCGCCGCGGTGTTCGGCGAGGTCGATCGCCTCCGGCGAGGTGCCGAGGATCGGCACGCCGGCGTCGGCGAGCTGCTGGGCCAGTTTCAGCGGGGTCTGGCCGCCGAGCTGGACGAAGACGCCCATGACGCCGCCGGTGCGCTCCTCGGCCGCGATGACCTCGAGCACGTCCTCCAGGGTGAGCGGCTCGAAGTAGAGCCGGGTGGAGACGTCGTAGTCCGTGGAGACAGTTTCCGGGTTGCAGTTGACCATGACGGTCTCGTAGCCGGCCTTGCGCAGCGCCATCGAGGCGTGGACGCAGGAGTAGTCGAATTCGATGCCCTGGCCGATCCGGTTGGGGCCGGAACCGAGGATGATGATGGACGGCTTGGCGTGCAGCGCGACCTCGTCCTCCTCGTCATAGGAGGAGTAGTGGTACGGGGTGTAGGCGGCGAACTCGGCCGCGCAGGTGTCCACGGTCTTGTAGACGGGACGGATGCCGAGGGCCTGCCGGACGCCGCGGACGACGTCCTCGGAGTTGTGGGTCAGGGCACCGATCTGCTCGTCGGAGAAGCCGTGGCGCTTGGCGCGTGTCAGCATCTCCGGAGTCAGTGCCGCGGCCTGCCGGATTTCGAGGGAGATCTCGTTCAGCAGCTGGAGCTGGTCCAGGTACCAGGGGTCGATCTTGGTGGCCTCGAAGAGCTGTTCCACGGTGGCGCCGCCGAGCAGGGCGCGCTGGACCTGGTGCAGGCGGTCGGTGGTGGGACGCTTGGCCTTCTCGATCAGCTCAGCAACTTCCCATTCCGGGACGTGGCTGAAGTCCAGCTGGGAGCCCTTCTGCTCCAGGGAGCGCAGGGCCTTCTGCAGCGCCTCGGTGAAGTTCCGGCCCATGGCCATGGCCTCGCCCACCGATTTCATGGTGGTGGTCAGGGTGGGGTCCGCCGCCGGGAACTTCTCGAAGGCGAAGCGCGGGACCTTCACCACCACGTAGTCCAAGGTCGGTTCGAAGGACGCCGGGGTCTTCTGGGTGATGTCGTTCGGGATCTCGTCCAGGGTGTAGCCGAGGGACAGCTTGGTGGCGATCTTGGCGATCGCGAAGCCGGTGGCCTTGGAGGCGAGGGCGGAGGAGCGGGAGACGCGCGGGTTCATTTCGATCACGACGACGCGGCCGGTGTCCGGTTCGACGGCGAACTGGATGTTGCAGCCGCCGGTGTCGACGCCGACCTCGCGGATGACGGCGATCGAGATGTCGCGCAGCCGCTGGTATTCGCGGTCGGTCAGGGTCAGTGCGGGGGCGACGGTGATGGAGTCGCCGGTGTGCACGCCGACCGGGTCGAAGTTCTCAATGGAGCAGACCACCACGACGTTGTCGTTCTTGTCCCGCATCATCTCGAGCTCGTATTCCTTCCACCCGAGGATGCTCTCCTCGAGCAGCACCTCGGACGTGGGGCTGTACTGCAGGCCCTGGCCGACGATCCGGCGCAGGTCGCCCTCGTCGTAGGCCAGCCCGGAGCCGAGGCCGCCCATGGTGAAGGAGGGCCGGACGACCATCGGGTAGCCGAGGTCCCCGGCTGCGGCGAGTGCCTCGTCCATGGTGTGGATGATGTGGCTGCGGGCCGACTCGGCGCCGCAGCGCTCCACGACGCCCTTGAACTTCTCGCGGTCCTCGCCGAGCTCGATCGCGGCAATGTTGGCGCCGATCAGCTCAACGTTGTACTTCTCCAGGACGCCGTTCTTGTCCAGGGCGATGGCCGTGTTGAGGGCCGTCTGGCCGCCAAGGGTCGGCAGTAGCGCGTCGGGGCGCTCCTTCGCGATGATCTTCTCCACCACTTCGGGGGTGATCGGCTCGATGTAAGTGGCGTCCGCGAACTCGGGGTCCGTCATGATCGTGGCCGGGTTGGAGTTGACGAGGATGACCCGCAGGCCTTCCTCCTTGAGGACGCGCAGTGCCTGGGTGCCGGAGTAATCGAATTCGGCCGCCTGGCCGATCACGATCGGGCCGGACCCGATGACCATGACGCTCTTGAGGTCAGTTCTCTTGGGCATTACTTCTTGTCCTCAGTCTTGGAATCGGTGGCAGTTTTTGTGCCTGTCTCTGTCTTTGAAGAAGCGTCCGCCATCAGCTCGATGAAGCGGTCGAAGAGGTAGGCGGCGTCGTGCGGGCCGGCGGCAGCTTCGGGGTGGTACTGCACGGAGAAGGCCGGGATGTCGAGGCAGGCGAGGCCTTCGACGACGTCGTCGTTGAGGCTCACGTGGCTGACCTCGACCCGGCCGAAGCGTTCCTCGGGGGCCTGGGTGGCGCCGTTGAGCGGGGCGTCGACGGCGAACCCGTGGTTCTGCGAGGTGATTTCGACCTTGCCGGTGCGGCGGTCCATCACGGGCTGGTTGAGGCCGCGGTGGCCGTAGCGCAGCTTGTAGGTGCCGAATCCGAGGGCGCGGCCCAGGATCTGGTTGCCGAAGCAGATGCCGAAGTACGGGATCTTCTCATCGAGCACGGAGCGCAGCAGCGCCACCTGGTTGTCCGCGGTGGCCGGGTCGCCGGGGCCGTTGGACATGAAGAAGCCGTCGGGGTTGACGGCCTGGACGTCGGCGAGGGTTGCCGTGGCGGGCAGCACGTGCACCCGGACACCGCGCTCGGCGAAGCGGACCGGGGTCATGCGCTTGATGCCCAAGTCGATGGCGGCAATGCTGAACCGCGGCTCGCCGTCCCAGCCGAAGTCCTTGGGCTCCACCGTGTACGCGGCGTCCACGCTGACTTCCTCGGCGAGGCGTGAGCCTTCCATCGGCGCGCTGGCCAGGACGGCGTCGAGAAGTTCCTTGTCCGTGGCGCGGGCGGCGTCGCCGGAAAAGATGCCGGCGCGCATGGTCTTGTGTTCGCGCAGGTGGCGGGTGATGGCGCGGGTGTCGACGCCCTGGATGCCGACGATCCCCTGCTCGACGAGCTCGTCATCCAGGGAACGTTCGGAACGCCAGTTGGAGGGCCGGCGCGCGGCGTCGCGGACGATGTAGCCGGCCACCCAGATGCGGCGGGACTCGGCGTCGTCGGTGTTGACGCCCGTGTTTCCAATGTGCGGCGCGGTCTGGACCACGAGCTGGCGCGCGTAGGAGGGGTCGGTGATGGTCTCCTGGTAGCCGGTCATGCCGGTCGCGAAGACCGCCTCGCCGAGCGCCGTTCCGGTGGCGCCGTAGCTGGTGCCGCGGAAAAACCGGCCGTCCTCGAGTACGAGGACTGCGGGGGTGGATGCTGCTGCAGCGGGTGCAGTGGGGTTTGCTGTCACTTTGGGGTCCGTCACGTTGTTACTTTCCACTATCGGCTTCTGCCTGAGGGGCTGCGGAGATCAAATCTTGGAGGGTGCTGAGGAGCACGGCCTTGTCCTCGGCACGGCGGGTCCGGTAGCCGGTGTCCAGCTCGTGGGAGCCGAGCATCCAGCTGAGCACCAGCAGGCCGTCTTTCTCGACGAACTTTCCGGCCATGCCGCTTTCCTGCCGCACACCGGTGAGGCGTCCGGCCGGGATGAACACCGGGCCGGCGCCTGAGCGCTCGAACAGGACGCCTTCGGGGTGCACGCTGAGCTTGGCGTTGGTGCGGACGCCCAGGTTGTGCACGGCGATCCGGTCCAGCCAGTCGCCGGCGGTGGTGGATGCGACGTACTGGCCGTCGGCGGCGGCCAGCGGGGCGCCAAGCCCGGCGGGAACCTCGGGGAGGGGCTCGACGTCGGACTGGCGGCGCAGGCGGTTGCGCCAGCCGACGGCGATGAGGGTAAGCGCGACGCCGATCAGGACGAGGGTGAAGAGCAGGGAAAGGTCCTTGACCGTCATGGGCGGAGGCCCGCCGGTCCGGCGTCGACGGCGTCGACCGGCCACCGGTACGGGGTGTTGAGTTTTCCGTCGAGAACGGTCGGGTGGCCCTTGAAGAACGTCGCCACTACCTTCCCTGGCAGTTCCCGGCCGGCAAACGGAGAGTTACGGCCCATGGTTGCCATCTTAGAAGGGTCCACGGTCCAGCGCGCAGCCGCGTCCACGAGTATGACGTTGGCGGGCTCACCGGCCTCGAGCGGGCGGCCCTGGTCCCGGACCCGGCCGATGGCGGCCGGCGCCGTGGAGGTCACGCGGGCAAAGTCTTCCCAGCCCATCAGGCCGGTTTCGATCATGGTGTGCTGCACCACGGACAGCGCGGTTTCCAGCCCGGTCATGCCCATGGCCGCCTGCGCCCACTCGCATTCCTTGTGTTCGCTCGGGTGCGGGGCGTGGTCGGTGCCGACGACGTCGATCGTGCCGTCGGCCAGGGCGGCGCGGAGGGCCTGGACATCGGCGTCGGTGCGCAGCGGCGGGTTGACCTTGTAGACCGGGTCGTAGCTGCGGGCGAGCTCATCGGTGAGCCAGAGGTGGTGCGGGGTGACCTCGGCCGTGACGTTGACGCCGCGGGACTTGGCCCAGCGGATGATCTCCACGGACCCTGCCGTGGAGACGTGGCAAACGTGCAGGCGGGAGCCGACGTGCTGGGCCAGCAGCACGTCCCGGGCGATGATGCTCTCTTCGGCGACGGCCGGCCAGCCGGCCAGGCCCAGGACGGCGGAGACCTCGCCCTCGTTCATCTGGGCGCCGGCGGTGAGGCGGGGTTCCTGGGCGTGCTGGGCCACGACGCCGTCGAACGCCTTGACGTATTCGAGTGCGCGGCGCATCAGCACCGGATCGTGCACGCAGATGCCGTCGTCGGAGAACACCCGCACGTGCGCGCGGGAGTCGGCCATGGCGCCGAGTTCGGCGAGCTGCTCCCCCGCGAGTCCCACGGTCACGGCGCCCACCGGGCGGACGTCCACCCAGCCGGCGGTCCGGCCCAGGGTGAGGACTTGTTCGACGACGCCGGCGGTGTCCGCCACCGGGGTGCTGTTGGCCATCGCATGGACTGCCGTGTAGCCGCCCAGCGCGGCGGCGCGGGTGCCGGTTTCAACGGTTTCGGCGTCTTCGCGGCCGGGTTCGCGCAGATGGGTGTGGATGTCCACCATGCCCGGGAGCGCAATGAGGCCTGCGGCGTCAATTACCGTTGCGTCCCTCACCCCGGCGCTGTCGGCGTCCAACTGCCGGCCGCGGGCGGCGATCACGCCGTCCCGGATCAGCAGGTCCTCGGCTGCCCCGCCCAGGATCGCGGCGCCTCGGATGAGGTAGGCGCCGCTGTTGTCTGCGTGCTGTTGCTGTTCGGCCATCAGTGGCTCTCCTGGTGGGAATAAGTGAGGTTCGGATTGGCGGCGGGGGAGGTTGCGGCAGATACAGATACAGGTGCGGCGGCCGGTTCGCGGTTCTCCCCGGAAAGCAGCAGGTACAGCGCCGCCATGCGGATCGAGACGCCGTTGCGGACCTGCGCCAGCACGGTGGAGCGGGGCGAGTCGGCCGCGGCCGCGGAGATCTCCAGGCCGCGGTTCATCGGACCCGGGTGCATGATGATGGTGTCCTTGAGCCCGAGGCTGTCCAGGGCCCGGAGCCGGTTGTCGTCGAAGCCCCAGCGACGCGAGTACTCGCGGGTGGTCGGGAAGAAGGACGCATTCATCCGTTCGCCCTGGACCCGGAGCATCATCATGGCGTCCACTCCCTGCGCGAGCGTCTCGTCGAGGTCGAAGCTGACGGCGCACGGCCATTTTTCGACGCCGATGGGCAGCAGCGTGGGCGGCGCGACGAGCGTGACCTCGGCGCCGAGGGTGCGCAGCAGCCAGACGTTGGAGCGGGCCACCCGGGAGTGCAGCACGTCGCCGGCGATGGCGACGCGCATGCCTGTGAGGTCCGCCCCGGCCGACGGCGTGCCGGCGAGCTTCGACCAGTGCCGGCGCATGGTGAACGCGTCCAGCAGCGCCTGGGTGGGGTGTTCGTGGGTGCCGTCGCCGGCGTTGATGACGGCGGCGTCGATCCAGTCGGTCGCAGCGAGCCGGTGCGGGGCGCCGGAGGCCCAGTGCCGGATAACCACCGCGTCGGCGCCCATCGCGGCGAGGGTCTGGGCGGTGTCCTTGAGTGACTCGCCCTTTGAGACGGAGGAGCCCTTCGCGGCGAAGTTGATGACGTCGGCGGAGAGCCGCTTGGCGGCGGCTTCGAAGGAGATCCGGGTGCGGGTGGAGTCCTCGAAGAACAGGTTGACCACGGTGCGCCCGCGCAGGGCGGGGAGCTTTTTGACTTCGCGCTCCCCCACGGCCGACATTTCCTCGGCGGTGTCCAGGATGCGGATGGCGTCATGCAGGCTCAGGTCTTCGGTGGAGAGCAGGTGCCTCATGCGGTGGCCTCGATGACCACTTCATTGATGGGGGCGCCGTCCACAGAGTCGGTTTCCTCGAGGCGGACGCGGACCTTCTCGGACGAKGACGTGGGCAGGTTCTTGCCGACGTGGTCCGCGCGGATGGGCAGTTCCCGGTGGCCGCGGTCGATCAGCACGGCCAGGCGGACAATCCGCGGGCGGCCGAGGTCGATGATGGCATCGAGGGCTGCCCTGATGGTGCGTCCGGAGTAAAGGACGTCGTCGATCAGCACAACAACTTTGTTGTCGATCCCGGTCCGCGGGAGCTGGGTGGGGTACGGCGGCCTGGTGGGCTGGTGCGAGAGGTCATCGCGGAACATGGTGACATCGAGCTGGCCGACTATCGCGGCGGCGTCCACGGTGGGGTCGGCGGCAGCGATCTTGGCGGCGAGGCGGACGGCCAGGGGATAGCCCCGGCGCGGGATGCCCAGCAGGACGAGGTCCTGGGAGCCCTTGTTGGCCTCGAGAATTTCATGGGCGATACGAGTGAGGGCGCGGTCGATGTCAGCCTGGTTGAGGACAACCCGGGTGAGCATCACCTTCGCCGGACCCGGTGCTGAGGGCACAGAAGTCAAAGCTCGTCTCCCCTTTCCCCGCCTCACGGGACGGAATTAAAAAAGGATTATTTGCTCTTTCAAATTACCACAGCGGGGCTGACGCCCCGTCGCCGCCGGAATGCGTTTAACCTCACACGGACATAGGCTCGGTTCCATGACGACGAACGAGCCGCGCCACGGGCATGACCACCCCGGCGCCTCCGGTGAGCGGCCGCTGCCCCAGCAGGCCAACCCGACGTGGCTGGGGCACGTCCAGCCGGCGGATTACCAGAGGGCCCCTGCCAACAGCCGCGGCCAGTTCGAGCCGGCATTCCCTCCCGCCCTTCCGGCGGTCGCGGGCGGCCGCCGTTCCGCCGGCGTTCTTGGCCTCGTGCTGGCCGGCGGATTCCTCGCGTTCATCAGCCTCTTCCTGGTCCTGCCCTTCCTCCTGGAAAGGACCGGAATCTCGGGCTTTGTCATTGGCTTCATCGCCTCCCTGATTCCGCTGGGCACCGTGTTGCTGACGGTGCGCTTCATCGACCGCTGGGAGCCTGAGCCCAAGCCGCTGCTGCTTTTCGCCTTTGCCTGGGGAGCTGTCGTCTCGATAGCGGTGACGATGCTGATCCAGCCCTATTTTTCATTGGTGGCGGGACCTGCCTCGGGACTGGACTATACGACGTTCGCGGTGACGGTCCAGGCGCCGGTGGTCGAGGAATTCGCCAAGTCCCTGGGGCTGCTGGTGCTCCTGCTCTTCGCCCCGAGGCACTTCAACGGACCGGTGGACGGCGTGGTGTTCGCCTTCACCATCGCGGCAGGCTTCGCGTTCACCGAGAACATCCTTTACTTCGGCCGCGCCATCGCCGAATCGTCCGACCCCGGCACGGACCTCGCGGTGGTGTTCTTCCTCCGCGGGGTCATGTCCCCCTTCGCCCACGCAATCTTCACGGGAACCACCGGCCTGATCATGGGCCTCGCCGCGACCCGCGGGCGGACCGGCCTGTCCGTGCTGGCGTTCGTCGTCGGCCTCGTCCCCGCGATGCTGCTGCACAGCGGCTGGAACAGCATGGGCCAGGACTTCCTGGCCCAGTATCTGCTGGTGCAGGTGCCGATCTTCGTGCTGGCGGTCCTGGTCATCGTGCTGCTGCGGGTGGCGGAGCGCAGGCTCACCCGCCAGCGGCTTATGGAATACGCGGCCGCGGGCTGGTTCACCACGGCCGAGGTGGAAATGCTGGCCACCGCCGCGGGCCGCCGTTCTGCGCTGCGCTGGGCAAAGTCCGTCGGGCGGGGCRCACAGATGAGGTCTTTGCTCGATGCAGCCACCCAGCTTGCCTTCACCCGGCAACGGATTCTCAGCGGCCGGGACGTGCCGGCGCACCAACGCGATGAGCAGCACCAGCTCGCCGAGATCGCCGCGCTCCGGGCCGCCGCCGTCGGCTAACGAAAGAACCCCGCCCAGGATGTCCTGGGCGGGGTTCTTTGCGGTGCGGGGTCTCAGGCCAGCAGCGAAGGCTTCAGCTGCTGCAACCGGCCCAGCAGGCCGTTGATGAACGACGGCGACTCGTCCGTGGAGAGCGTCTTGGCCAGGGCCACAGCTTCGCTGACTGCCACGCCGTCCGGGACGTCGTCGTTGTAGAGCAGTTCCCAGGTGCCGATCCGCAGGATGATGCGGTCCACGGAGGGCATGCGCTCCAGGGTCCAGCCCTGCGAATAGGTCTCGAGGAACTCGTCGATGGCCACCTGGTGCGACACCACGCCTTCGACAATTTCGAGGGTGTACGGGTTGACGATCTGGTCGGTCTGCTCGCGGCGGGACTTCAGGACGTCGAACGCCGAGGCAGAGCGCTGCTCGGCCTCAAAAAGCACATCGAGGGCCCGGTTCCGGGCCTTACCGCGCGCACTCACTAGTCGTTGACCCGGCCGAGGTAGCTGCCGTCGCGGGTGTCGACCTTGACCTTGGTGTTGTTCTCGACGAACAGCGGCACCTGGATCTCGTACCCGGTTTCGAGGGTGGCAGGCTTGGTGCCGGCCGAGGAGCGGTCGCCCTGCAGGCCCGGCTCGGTGTAGGTGATCTCGAGGACGACGCTCGGGGGCAGCTCGATGTAGAGCGGGTTGCCCTCGTGGATGGCGATGTTGACCATCTGGTTTTCGAGCATGAAGTTGGTGGCGTCGCCGACGGTGGCGGCCGAGACGGTGAGCTGGTCGAAGTCCGAGGTGTCCATGAAGACGAAGTCGGCGCCGTCCTGGTACAGGTACTGGTAGTCGCGGCGGTCCACGGTGGCGGTCTCAATCTTCAGTCCGGCATTGAAGGTCTTGTCGACGACCTTGCCGGACATCACGTTGCGCATCTTGGTGCGCACGAACGCGCCACCCTTGCCGGGCTTGACGTGCTGGAACTCGATGATGTTCCAAAGCTGGCCCTCAAGCTTAAGGACGGTTCCGTTCTTGATGTCGTTAGTGGTTGCCACTGTATCCTCTTAGTTTCTCTCTGGTTCCATCGGGCCGGTGCTATCGGCCAGACGTTCTATGCCGGGCCGGCATGCCAAGCGGCCCGCCAACGCGTATTTGTCAAAAATCCAAGATCTATTCTACCGGTTCCCGCGGACAGCTGGCTGACGGGGGCTCAGGACTGCTGTTCCAGCACGTCCCGCGCGCGCTGCAGCGCCACCGTGGACGCGTAGATCAGGGCCGCATCGGCGGACCCGGCCACGCGCAAATCCAGCGCCTTGGCGAAGGATTCGACGGCGGCGCCAACGTTCCCGCCGGCGAAGTAGGACCGGCCGAGGTGCTGGCGGACGGCCGCCTCCTCCAGGGTGCCCTGGGTCTCGGCGAGGAGCTGGCGGAACACCTCAACGGCCCGGTCGAACCGGTTCGAAACCCGGAGCACGTCCGCTTCGAAGATCCGCAGCCGGAGCGAGCCGGGGTCCTTGTAGCGCGCCTCGGCGAGGAGCTCGGCGGCTTCGCCCGCGTGCCCTTCGACGAGCCGGACCAGGATCCGGTCCCCGGGGTCGGTGGAGGCCGCCAACGCCTCGGCCAGGACCTCGTCATTGACGATCTGGGGCATCAGGGACTGCGGGTTGATCCGGACCCCGGGCAATCCCGCGTCCGGCCACTCGCTGGTGCCGCCCTTGATCATGTTCATCAGGAGGCAATCTCCTGGTAGGCGGCAAACAGCAGTGACGTGTCCGGGACGTCGAGGATGCCGGGCCTGCCGACGCCGTCGAGCACCACGAAACGCAGCAGGTCACCGCGGGACTTTTTGTCCCGCCGCATGCCGTCCAGGAGGGCCTGCCAGCGGTCGCGGCGGTACGTGATGGGAAGCCCCAGGCTTTCGAGGATGCTGCGGTGCCTGTCGGCGTCGGCGTCGCTGAGCCGGCCCACGCTGCGGGCGAGTTCGGCGGCGAACATCATGCCCACGGAGACGGCGGCGCCGTGGCGCCAGGAGTAGCGCTCGGCGAGTTCGATCGCGTGGCCCAGGGTGTGGCCGTAGTTCAGGAACTCGCGCCGGCCGGTTTCCTTCAGGTCCTCGGAGACTACCCGGGCCTTAACACTGATGGCTCGTTCAATCAGTTCCCGCAACAGGTCCGAGCGGGGATCGGAGACCGCGGACGGGTCCTTTTCGATCAGGTCCAGGATGGCCGGGTCGGCGATGAAGCCGCATTTGATGACCTCAGCCATGCCGGAGATGATCTCGTTCTTCGGCAGCGTCTCCAGCGTGTCGAGGTCCGCGAGGACGCCGGCGGGCGGGTGGAACGCGCCCACCAGGTTCTTGCCCTCGGCGGTGTTGATGCCGGTCTTGCCGCCGACCGAGGCGTCAACCATGCCCAGCAGGCTCGTGGGCATGTGGATGACCTTGACGCCGCGCAGCCAGGTCGCGGCGACAAAGCCGGCCAGGTCCGTCACGGCGCCCCCACCGACGGCGACGACGGCGTCGGAGCGGGTGAAGTCGTTCTGGCCCAGCACCTGCCAGCAGAAGGAGGCGACCTCGATGTGCTTGCCCTCTTCGGCGTCGGGGATTTCTGCGGTCAGTGCGGTGAAACCGGCGGCGGCCAGCTCTTCCCGGACGGTGTCCCCGGTAAGCCGAAGCGCCCGGGGGTGGATGACCAGGACGCGCTTGACGCGTTCACCCAGCAGGCCCGGCAGGCTTGCCAGGAGGCCACGGCCCACTACGACGTCGTAGTTCTCACCCGGCGTTTGTCCGGTGACTTTGATGACGGTTGATTCGGTACTCACTATTCAACTTCCTTTGTCGCCGCCGGGGTAGGCACGGCCGCGGTCTTCGACACGGTGTGCTCCCCCAGCGCATCTTCCAGCCGGTGGGCCAGCTCCGGCACGCTGCCGGTCCGGACATCGAGGACGAGGTCGGCGAGACGTTCGTAGACCGGCCGCCGGGTGGCGAACAAGGTCCGCCACCGGCCCATGGCGTCGCCGGCCAGGAGCGGCCGGCCCGAATTTCTGGCGATGCGTTCCGCCACAGTCTGGGCGTCGCACTCAAGGTAAACAACGGTACAGCGGCCCAGGAGCTGCTGCGTACCGGAGTCAAGGACAGCGCCGCCGCCGAGCGAGATGACGGTGGTGCTCCCCAGGGCTTCCTCAATGGCCTGCGCCACGGCCCGCGCCTCAAGCTCACGGAAGGCGTGCTCGCCCCGGCTGGCGAAGATCTCGGCGATCGTCCCGTGCTGGGCCACCACGAGGGCGTCGGTGTCCACGAAGGCGCACCCCAGGTGCTGCGCGAGCTGCTGTCCGATCGCCGATTTGCCCACGGCCATCGGTCCGATCAGCACCACCGGGCCAATGTGCGTTGCCGCGGCGGAGAGCCCGCCGGTGTTCCCGGCCGGCACTAGTGGCCGATCGAGTCCAGGGACGCCGGAATGCTGTCCAGGTAACCCTTGATGTTGCGGGCGGTCTCCTGTACGGAGTCACCGCCGAATTTTTCGGTGACGGCTTCGGCGATCACGAGGGCCACCATGGCCTCGGCGACGACGCCGGCGGCGGGGACGGCACAGACGTCGGAGCGCTGGTGGTGGGCCTTGGCCGCCTCCCCCGTGCTGACGTCGACCGTCTTGAGCGCGCGGGGCACGGTGGCGATCGGCTTCATGGCGGCACGGACGCGCAGGACATCGCCGATGCTCATGCCGCCCTCGATCCCGCCCGCGCGGTTTGATGTGCGGATGATCTTGCCGTCCGCGTCCTTGACGATCTCGTCGTGGGCGGCCGAGCCGCGGCGCGCCGCGGTACGGAAGCCGTCGCCGACCTCAACGCCCTTGATGGCCTGGATGCCCATCAGTGCCGCAGCCAGGCGCGAGTCGAGTCGCCGGTCCCAGTGGACGTAGCTGCCCAGTCCCGGCGGGAGCCCGTAGACAAGCACTTCCACGACGCCGCCGAGGGTTTCGCCTTCCTTGTGCGCGACGTCGACCTCGGCCACCATGGCGTCCGAGGTTTCGCGGTCGAAGCAGCGCAGCGGATCGGCGTCCAGGGCGATCACGTTGCCCGGGACCGGCAGCGGCCGGCCTTCCGGCACGGCAACGCTGGCGATGGACACGGTGTGGGAGACGAGTTCGATTCCGAGCTGCTTGAGGAACGCCGCGGCGACCGTGCCGAGCGCCACCCTCGTGGCCGTCTCGCGGGCGCTGGCGCGCTCCAGGACCGGGCGGGCCTCGTCGAAGCCGTATTTCTGCATTCCGGTGAAGTCGGCGTGGCCGGGCCGGGGCCGTGTCAGTGGGGCGTTCCGGGCCTGGTCGGCCAGGATTTCCGGCTCCACGGGATCGGAGGACATGATCTGTTCCCATTTGGGCCATTCGGTGTTGCCGACCTGGACGGCGACAGGGCCGCCCTGGGTCAGGCCGTGGCGGACTCCGCCGAGGATCGTGACCACGTCCTGCTCGAATTTCATCCGGGCGCCGCGGCCGTAGCCGAGCCGCCGGCGGGCCAGGGCCTCGCTGATGTGGGCGCTGGTGAGTTCCACACCGGCGGGCACGCCTTCAATTATTCCGACCAGTGCCGGGCCATGGGATTCTCCGGCAGTCAACCAACGCAACATACATTCCATCCTGCCATGTCGAGCGGTTAGAACACCCGTCGGGGCGCCCCGACTGCGTCACACATCACATCTATGACTCCGGCCGGGAGGGCCTCGCCCAGTCCGGTGAAGTGCCGGACCTGCTCCACCGCCTGGTAGATGAGCATTTCAAGTCCCGGGACCACCGTGCCGCCGGCTTCCTGCCAGACCGCGGCGATCCGGCTGGGCCACGGATCGTAGGCGACGTCCAGGAGGACGCCCGGGCGGCCCGAGCCGCCCGAGGGTGTTGTCCGCCGTCGTCCGGCGGCATCGTTCCGAGGCACGGATTCTGCCGGCGGGGCTGGCGGCTCTTGTGCCAGTTCCGCGGCAAGCGCATCTGCCAGTTCCACGGCAAGCGGGTCTGCCGCGCGGGGCGGCAGCGTGGAGATGACGACGTCGGCCGCGGCGACGGCGGCGGCCGCACCGGCGAGGGGAAGCACCTGGACGGGGAGCCCCACGGCGGCGGAGGCCGCGCGGGCTTCGGCGGCGCGGCTGGGATCGCGCACGAACACCTCGGCAGACACTGCGCCCAGTTCTTTGAGCGCAGCGATGGCAGCAGCCGCGGTCCCGCCGCCGCCGAGGACCACGGCGGTGGGCGCCGGGGCGGCCCCCGCGTGCCGGAGCGCATTGACGATCCCGGCGACGTCCGTGTTGTAGGCGACCAACCGCGTGTGGTCAGCTCTGCCGCCGCCGGATTCGAAGGCAACGGTGTTGACGACGCCGAGTGCGCGCCCCACTCCCCGGACCTCGTCCACTTCCGCCACCATGGCCGATTTCAGCGGCATCGTGACCGAGAGCCCGCGCCAGAAACCGTCAGCGCGCGCCTCAACCCTGACCTGCCGCATGAAATCCGGCAGGTCGGCCTCTGTCACGTCAATGGCGGAGTAGGCGATGTCCACGCCCAGGTGCGCGTAGGCGGCGCGGTGCAGCGCCGGCGACTTCGAATGGCTGATGGGATGCCCGAGGACGGCCGCCCGCAGCGTCATACGCAGCGTCCCGGGTTGGCCTCGCACCAGGCGTTGTACTGCTCCACGTATCCGTTGTGTTCGGCCAGGGTCTTGGAGAATTTGGTCTCCTTGGTGTCCAGGTTGATGGTGACCCAGTAGAGGTAGCTGTTGGTCTTGGGCTTGGCGGCGGCGTCAATGGCCGTCTTGCCGGGAGAGCCAATGGGCCCGACGGGCAGCCCCTGGTTGGCATAGGTGTTGTACCGGTTCGACTTGTCAGCCTTCTGGACCTCGTCGATGTGGAAGCTGCGGATGCCCAGGCCATAGGTGACCGTGGCATCGGACTGGATCAGCCCGTTCGTCTCGGTGTTGTTCGGCTTGAGGCGGTTGTAGATGGCGCCGGCGACGTCACCGTATTCGGCCTGGCCGCCTTCGGCCTGCACGATGCTCGCCACCGTCACGACGTCGTACTGTTTCGCGGCATCGGTGACCCCCTGGGCCTTGAGTTCATCCAGGGTGTTGCCTACGAGCTTCTGCAGAATGTCCTTGGCGGAGGTGCCCAACGGGAAGCGGTACTCCCCCGGCGCCAGGTAGCCCTCGAGGTTCTTGGCCTTCGCCGGGACGCCGAACTGGGCGGGCGCATCGCTGAGCGCCTTCAGCTCCGGAACCGAAATCCCGGTGCCCTCGGAAATCGCCTGCAGGGATTCGCTGATCCGCAGCCCGGCGCTGAGCGCAAAGTACATGACCTTGCCCTGGTCCTTGTTAAGCAGGACGTCCACGGCATCGGAGTTCTTCATTTCCTGGCGCATCGAGAACGTGCCGGGGTTCAGGGCACCGCCGGAAGCGGTGAATTCCTTGAGGAACGTGTCCGCGTTCGCCACGACCTTCTTTGACTGCAGCTCGGTGGCCACGGACCTCGGCCCGGCGCCGGGTGCGACCGTGATGGTGACGTCGCCGGTCCCCGGGCCCGGGTAATCGGCCACGGTGTCCATGCCCAGGAGGGGCTTGAGGAACTGCGCGCCAACGGCGATTGCGACGACGAAGACCGTCAGGGTAAGCACCAGGGCCAGGAAGCGGCGGCGGCGGCGGACCTTCTTGGACGGAACCTTGTCGTAGCGGACCGCTCCGGCCATCAGCTCGTGGCCGGGTTCGCTGTGATATTCGGCGTCCGGGTGGCCCTGTGCCAGGTGTTCGCCGGAGTCGTCGTAAACATGGTGAGCCTCGTCGTGGGGGTGAGGAGCATAGCCATCGTGGGGGCCGGCGCCATGCGCAACCGCGTCGTGGCGGGCGTCGTGGCCAAGCTGGCCTGCCGACGCATAGACGGCGTTCCCGTGGCCGGCGTCTTCGTGGACGGGCTCTGAGTGGATGGGGATCATCCGCGTGAAGTCGTCGCGGACGGGCTCTTCGTCGGCGGGAACGTCCTGCACTGTTTCCTCGTGCAGGGGCTCTTCGTGGACGGCTTCGTTGTGCACGGGCTCTTCGTGCACGGGCTCTTCGTGCACGGGCTCTTCGTGGACGGGCTCTTCGTGGACGGGCACTTCGTGCACGGGCTCTTCAGCTGCAGCGTCTTCGTGCACGGTCGGTGCTGCTTCGGGGAGTTCCGGGGCGGCCTGCGGCAGCTCTCCCTCCGGTGCCCGTGCCGGTGCCGGCGTCGGAACATCCTGTCCGGTCTCAAAAGCCTGCGGCGGGATCACGTTGTGTCCCTGCGTCGCCAGGAACTTTTCCCGGGCCCGGATTTCTTTGCGCGTCAGCGCTCGGTCAGCACCAATAGGGGCGTCACCGGAGGAGTCATCACTGTTGACCGGGCTCACTGTAGCCTTCCATGTTCTGAAGAGTGCGTCTGTACTGCCGGGTCGGTCTGTGCGCCGTCCCCGGTCGGCCCCGGCGCAGACTCCGCGTACACGCGGTTTCCGACCTCCGTTCCCCTGGCCTTTTGCATATCAAGCGCATGTTGCAGAATACCTGCCGCCGCAACCTGATCAACTACTGTACGGTGATTTCTGCTGCTCATGCCAGCTTCATGCAGGTTGCGGTGGGCGGTCACGGTGCTGAGCCGCTCGTCAATCAGCCGCACGGGCACGTCGGAGCCGGCACCCTGCAGAGCCCGGACAAGCAGTTGTGCATAATCTGCGGCCATCCTGGCCGAGGCGTGCTCTTCGCCCTTCATGGTGCGCGGCAGTCCCACGAAAATCTCCACGACGTCCAGCTCCTCCGCCAGGGCGGCCAGGATCCGAACGTCTGTGTTCTTTTTCACATTCCGCTGCAGCGTGCGCAACGGGGTCGCCAGGATTCCGTCGCGGTCGCAGACGGCCACGCCCACGCGGACCGTGCCGACGTCCACCCCGAGCTTCACGCCCCGGGGATAGACGCCGGCCACAGCAGCTTCAGACACGTGGGATCCGCTATCGCCGCGTAATGGCGTCCACGACGGCGCCGAGGGCAGCGCCAACCTTGGCGGCGTCCGTGCCGCCGCCCTGGGCGACGTCGTCCTTGCCGCCACCGCCGCCGCCAAGGATGCCCGCGGCGAGACGCACCAGGGCGCCCGCCTTGACTCCGGCTGCCCGGGCGGCTTCGTTGGTGGCGATCAGGATGACGGGACGGTCGTTGCTGACACCGGCCACCGCGACGGCGGCGGGCTCGGAACCGAGACGCGTCCGCAGGTCCAGGGCCAGGCCGCGCAGATCGTCCGCGCCGCTGACCTGGCCGGCGTCGTGTGCAATGACCTTGACGCCGGCGGCGTCCCTTGCGGTGCCAACCAGCTGGGCAGCGGCGGCCGTGAGCTGCTCCTTGCGCAGCCGCTCGAGTTCCTTTTCGGCCGTCTTGAGCTTGGTCAGAGTGCTGGAAATACGGTCCGCGAGCAGCCCGGAGGGAACTTTCAGCATTTCCGTGAGTTCGGTGACAAGGGCACGCTCGGCGGCCAGGTGCCGGAAGGCGTCCATGCCCACGAAGGCCTCGACACGGCGGTTTCCCGAGCCGACGGACTGTTCGCCGAGCAGGGACAGGCTGCCGATCAGCGAGGTGTTCTCGACGTGGGTGCCGCCGCAGAGTTCGCGGGACCAGGCGCCGTCGATCTCCACGACCCGCACCTCGTTGCCGTAGTTCTCGCCGAACAGCGCCATGGCGCCGAGCGCCTTGGCCTCGGCGAGCCCCATGATCTTAGTTTCCACCCGGAAGTTGTTGCGGATGGCGATGTTGGAGACTTCCTCGATCTCGGACCGGGTGGCGGCGCTCAGGCCCTCGCCCCAGGCGAAGTCGAAGCGCAGGTAGCCGGCCTTATTGAAGGAACCGCGCTGCAGGGCCTCCGGGCCAAGGATCTGGTGCAGGGCCGCGTGCACAATGTGCGTGCCCGTGTGGGCCTGCTCGGCGGCGTGGCGGCGTTCCCGGTCCACGGCGGCCTGAACCAGCGAATCGGACCCGATTTCGCCTTCGCGGACAATCGCCTTGTGCACGCTCAGGCCCTTGACGGGGCGCTGGACGTCCAGGACCTCGACGACGAAGCCGTCGCCGGTGATCAGCCCGGTGTCGGCGGCCTGGCCGCCGGCCTCGGCGTAGAACGGCGTCTCGGCCAGGACCAGTTCGATTTCGTCGCCCGTGGAGGCCTGGGCGACTTTCCTGCCGCCGGACAGGATGCCGCGGACCTTGGACTCGCCCTGGAGTTCGGTGTAGCCGGTGAAGACGGTCTCGCCGGCGGACAGCAGCTCCTGGAACGCGCTGAGGTCAGCGTGCGAACCCTTCTTGCCCTTGGCATCGGCCTGGGCACGCTGGCGCTGTTCGAGCATGAGCTTGCGGAACTCGGGCTCGTCGACTTTCAGCCCGGCTTCCTCAGCCATTTCCAGAGTGAGGTCGATCGGGAAGCCGTAAGTGTCATGCAGGGCAAAGGCGTCGGCGCCGGAGAGCGGCTGGTTGGCGGCCTTGGACTCCTTGACCGCGTCCTCGAGCCGGGCGGTGCCGGAGGCGATGGTGCGCAGGAAGGCCTTCTCTTCGGCATAGGCGATCCGACTGATGCGCTCGAAGTCGGTCTCCACGATCGGGTAAACGCCCTTCATGGCGTCCCGCGAGGCCGGCAGCAGCTCGGGCAGGCAGGCCTTCTCGACGCCGAGCAGGCGCATGGAGCGCACGGCGCGCCGGATCAGGCGCCGCAGCACATAGCCGCGGCCTTCGTTGGAGGGGGTGACGCCGTCGGCGATCAGCATGAGGGCCGAGCGGATGTGGTCGGCAACGACGCGCATGCGGACATCGTCGGTGTGGTGCGGGTCCTCGGCGGACTCCGCCGAGGTGTACTCCCGGCCGGAAAGGGCCGCAGCGCGGTCGATCACGGGACGGACCTGGTCGGTCTCGTACATGTTCTCGACGTCCTGGAGGATCATCGCGAGCCGCTCCATGCCGAGGCCCGTGTCGATGTTCTTCTTGGGCAGCTCACCTGTGATGTCGAAATCCACCTTGGAGCGGACGTTGTCAATCTGGTACTGCATGAACACGAGGTTCCAGATCTCGACGTAGCGGTTTTCATCGGCGATGGGGCCGCCCTCGACGCCGTAGGAGGGGCCGCGGTCGTAGTAGATCTCCGAGCAGGGACCGGCCGGGCCGGGCTGGCCGGTGGACCAGTAGTTATCGGCCTTGCCCATCCGCTGGATCCGCTCGGCCGGCATGCCGGTGTTCTTCAGCCACAGCTGCTCGGCCTCGTCGTCCTCCTCGTAGACGGTGACCCAGAGCTTCTCCGGCGGCAGTCCGTACCCGCCGTCGTCCACGCCGGTGGTGAGGAGCTCCCATGCGAACTTGATGGCGTCTTCCTTGAAGTAGTCGCCAAAGGAGAAGTTGCCGCACATCTGGAAGAAGGTGCCGTGGCGGGCAGTCTTGCCCACTTCCTCGATGTCACCGGTCCGGATGCACTTCTGCACGCTGGTGGCCCGGGAGTAGGGGGCCTCCTCACGGGCCGTCAGGTACGGGATGAACGGGACCATGCCGGCCACGGTGAACAGCAGGGAGGGGTCGCTGGAGACCAGGGAGGCGGAGGGCACGGCGGTATGCCCCTTGCTGACAAAAAAGTCGATCCAGCGCTTGGTGATCTCCTGCGACTTCATGAGCTGATTTCTTACCCTTCAATATTCACTGCGTTATGTGGCCCGCGTCTGTGCTGAGCGGGACAAGCTGAGGACCGGCACGGATCCGGGCCCCGTCAATATGGGACTCGTTTTAGGTGGTGCCGGCGCGCCCGTGACGGGCACCCTACTTACTAATTCTCTCCCGGCTAGCGCCGGACCGCATCCCGGCGGGCGACGGCGCCGCCGGCAGCAATATCCGTTGCCGTCTCGATGCCGAGGGCCGAGCGGAGTTCGGCCTCCCGCTCGCCCATGCCTTCGCGGACGGCGTCGGCAAAGTCGAACAGGCCGTCAGCCAGCCGTCCCACTGCCCGGTTCAGGCCCTCGGGGCCGAGTGCGGACTGGGCTTCGGTGACCTTGCGGAAGGCGATGACGCCGATCGCGACGCCGATTCCCATCCAGATGATTCTGTTCATGTCAGGTTCTCCTGGAGGCTTAGCGGCTGCGCCGGCCGGTGGCGGTCTTTTTACGGGTGGAGAAGGCGGAGCGCACGCCGTAGCTGAAGGCGGCCACCTTGATCAGCGGCGAGCCGACAGTGGCGGCCATGAGCGAGGACAGCGCCGAGATGTTGGCGGAGGCGTCCGAGACGTTGGAGGCGATGCCATCAACCTTCTTCAGCTGCTCGTTGGTGGTGGTCACCGTGGCAGTGACTTCGTCCATGAGCGGGGTGGCGCCGTCGCTGATAGAGCGGATGGAGGTCCGCACTTCATCGAACACTCCCCCGAGCTTCAGGATCGGCACGGCGAGCAGCAGGACCAGCAGTGCAAACACTCCAGCCGCGATCAGGCCGGCAATATCGCCACCAGACATAGACACTCATCTCCTTGAACTGCAGTGGATACCTGCTTGTTGCGTCGGGTTCCGACGGTTTCAGCCGGCGGTCAGAACCGGCTCCCGGGGAACTCCCCCAAGTACCTTACATACAAAGAAGCCCGCGGCGCTTGCCACGGGCTTCTTTGTAGGTGGTGCCTTTGGAATTAGCGTGCGTAGAATTCCACGACGAGCTGCTCTTCGCAGGTCACGGGGATCTCGGAACGCTTCGGGCGGCGCACCAGGCGGGCCTGCAGGGCGTCAAGCTTGACGTCCAGGTACGCCGGAACGATCGGCAGGACGTCGCGGTGAGCGCCGGCTGCTGCAACCTGGAACGGAGGCATGGTCTCGCTGCGGCTGTGGACGTGGACCAGCTGGCCCTCGCCGACGCGGAAAGACGGGCGGTCAACGCGGATGCCGTCAACGAGGATGTGGCGGTGCACAACCAGCTGGCGGGCCTGGGCGATGGTGCGGGCGAAGCCGGCACGCAGAACGAGGGCGTCGAGACGCATTTCGAGCAGTTCGATCAGGTTTTCACCGGTCAGGCCCTTGGTGCGGCGTGCTTCTTCGAAGGCACGGGTCATCTGGGCTTCGCGGATGCCGTACTGGGCGCGCAGACGCTGCTTTTCGCGCAGACGTACGGCGTAGTCGGAGTCCTGCTTCTTGCGGGCACGGCCATGCTCACCGGGGCCGTACGGGCGGCGCTCCATGTACTTGGCGGCCTTGGGGGTCAGAGCGATGCCGAGTGCACGCGAAAGGCGTGCGGTACGGCGAGCACGAGTGTTGTTAGCCACTTGTGTCCTTCCAATATCTGCGGTGTGTCAGTGTTACTGGCCTCCACGATGGAGAGCATCGGCCAACCGCTGCCTTTTGCTACTGGGCACAGGGCAACCCTCATCAAATGCGAAGTTTCAATGGATTGTGCGTCCGTGCCTTGCCAGACAACGAACCAGCCTACCAGATCCGGCCGATGGACCGAAGTCAGATCCGGGCGTGCACGCCCCGGGCACCGCTGCGCCCGAAGGACGCCGCACCGAGGAATTCCACGGCCACGAACGGTTTCGGGCCCACCACCCATTCGTCGTGACCTGGCGGAATCGCGTAGGTGTCGTTGGCGTGAATCGTGGAGTGCAGCCCTTCGGCCGTTTCGACTTCCATTTCTCCGGAAATGCAGAAACCGAGATGGTGGTGCAGGCAGACGTCGGTGTGCTCATAGGGCCGGGTGTTTTCCGACCACCGCCAGCCCGGGCCCAGGATCAGTCGGGCCACCGAGTAGTCGTTCACTGTGCAGAGGTCGAATTCGGCCTTGTCCGGGCACCGTTTCTTGTCCGGCACATCGAAGGATTTCACTGCCATGGCTGTAACGAAGTTGATACTCATGGGACACTACCTGGGGACGGGGCGGGGACGCTCGCGCTGGATGACCTGGAATGGAGCGAAGTCGGCTGCCGTTCCGGGGTCCGGATAGCGAGAGCCGGCGATGTGAACGCGCTGTCCCCTGCGCCGCACGGACGGCCAGCAGATCAATGCTGACGTAATTCCACGTTAGACCTCTTGGGCCCCATGTCAACGGCGGATTCCGGCGCTGCAGGCCGCGGCGGACCAGCCGCTGGTCACAGGCCGGTCACGTGCCGCGGATGATCCTCCGAAGCCGCTCGAGCCGGGTGGCGATGTCGCGTTCGGCTCCGTTGGCGGTGGGCTCGTAATAGTTGCGACCGACGAGGTCGTCCGGCGGGTACTGCTGGGTGGCCACGGCATGCGGGGCATCGTGGGCGTACTTGTAGCCCTTGCCATGACCCAATTGCTTTGAGCCGGGGTAGTGGGCATCGCGCAGGTGGGCCGGGATGCCGTTCCCGAGCCCGGCCCGGACGTCAGCGATCGCCTGGTTGATCCCCATGTACGCGGCGTTGGACTTCGGCGCGGTGGCCAGATGCACCACGGCCTCGGCGAGGATGATGCGGCCTTCCGGCATGCCGATCAGCTGCACGGCCTGGGCCGCCGCGACGGCGGTCTGCAGCGCCGTCGGGTCCGCCATGCCGACGTCCTCGGCTGCGGAGATCACGATCCGGCGCGCCACGAACCGGGGGTCCTCACCGGCCTCCAGCATCCGGGCGAGATAGTGCAGGGCGGCGTCGACGTCGGAGCCCCTGATCGACTTGATGAACGCGCTGGCGACGTCGTAATGCTGGTCCCCGGCCCGGTCGTAGCGGACGGAGGCGACATCCAGGGCCCGCTCCGTGTGCCGCAGCTGGATCGTGACGGGCTCCGCCGTTCCTGCGCGGGAGTCTGTGCCGGTATCGGCTGCGACTGTGCCGGTATCAACTGCGACCGTGCCGGTATCAACTGCGTCGATGTCATCCGCGTCTCCGAACGCGACGCCGGCGGCCGCTTCCAGGGCAGTCAGGGCGCGGCGGGCGTCGCCGCCGGAGAGCCGGACAAGGTGCGCCAGTGCGTCGGCGCTGAGTTCGGCCTTCCCGTTCAGTCCGCGGACATCCGAAACGGCCCGCTGCAGCAGCGCCTCGACGTCGGCGTCGGTGAGAGGTTTCAGGGTCAGCAGCAGCGAGCGGGACAGCAGCGGGGACACAACGGAGAACGACGGGTTTTCGGTGGTGGCCGCCACCAGCACCACCCAGCGGTTCTCGACGCCGGGAAGCAGCGCGTCCTGCTGGGCCTTGTTGAAGCGGTGGATCTCATCGAGAAAGAGGACGGTGGTGGTCTTGAAGAGGTCGCGCGCGGTCAGGGCCTCATCCATCACGCGGCGGACGTCCTTGACGCCGGCGGTGATGGCGGAGAGCTCGACGAATTTCCGGCCGGGACCCTTGGCAATGACGTGGGCAAGGGTGGTCTTGCCGGTGCCGGGAGGACCCCAGAGAATCACCGAACTCGGGCCCGCAGGGCCGGTCGCATCGGAGCCGGCGGCCAGCTGGCGCAGCGGGGAGCCCTGGCCGAGCAGGTGCTGCTGGCCAACGACGTCATCGAGGGTGCGCGGCCGCATCCGGACGGCGAGCGGGCTCCGCGGCGAGGCTGACCCGGCGCCAGACCGGGCTCGGCTCCGGGCTTGGCCGGAATCGTCCGCGCCGCCGTCGGCAGCACCGTCGGCTACGCCGAGGTCGTCGCTTCCGTCGGCGTTGTCCCGCCCTGCGCCAAAGAGATCATCCACATAGATAGGCTACTTCTAGTTCCTGCCCGCCTTGTCACCATCGCCCCCGCAACGGAGAACCTGCCATGCCCAGCCCCGAGACCCGTGTGGCCTTCGTCTCCGGCGGCCGGCTGCCTGGCTGGGTGGACCGCTTCGCCGCGAGCCATGGCGCACTGGTGGAGGAGGAGCTCGACGCCGGCTTGCAGCTGCGCGCCGCGGACGGCGCCGTGGCAGTGCTGCGGGCGCCTTGGCCCGTGGACGGCCGGCCCGGGAGCGGCCAGGACGCCCTTTCGCGGCTGGCCTCGCTGGCCGGGCAACCCCGGAGCATCGGCGCCGTACTGGTCCGGCGCGGCGGATATTCGGTGGCTGTGGTCAGCGCCGGCGCCGTGCTGGCGTCCAAGACCGGCACCCGCCACGTCCAGTCCCGGACGGCCGCCGGCGGCTGGTCCCAGCAGCGGTTTGCCCGGCGGCGCGCCAACCAGGCAGATGCCCTCGTGGAAGCCGTCGCCGAGCACGCCGGAAGGATCTTCGCGGGGCACCGGGTCGAATACCTCGCGGCGGGCGGCGACCGGACGCTGGCGGACCAGGTGCTCGCCGAACCCGCCCTGAAACGCTACGCCGGCCTGGCACGGCTCGCGTTCCTGGACGTCCCGGATCCGCGCGCAGCGGTCCTGAAGAAAGCTGCCGCGGAGCTGTGCTCGGTGCGGATCCTGGTGACCGACCCGGCGGCGTAGGAACGGCCGCCGTTCCATCCCCCAATGTATGCAGATGGAACGACGGCCTCCTCGCTATCCGGCTGCCGGAAGCGGCGGCTACTCTTCCGGCGCCAGAGTGACGGTGACGCCGTCGAGGTCCTGGCTGAAGTCGAGCTGGCAGGAGAGCCTGGAGCCGCATTCCTGGTAGCCCTCGGCCTCGGCCAGCAACTCGAGTTCGTCCTCGCTGCGTTCGGCCAGGGTGTCAAAGACCTCCTTTTCCAGGAAGACGTGGCATGTGGCACAGGAGGCCGTGCCGCCGCAGGATGCCAGGACCGGGAGGTCGTTGTCGCGGAGGGCCTCCATCAATGTCTGGTCCGGCTCCCATTCGAGGTCGTGCGTGGACCCCTCGCGGTCGATGACGGTGAGTTTGTTGTTGCTCATGGTGGTTCCTTAGTTTTCAGGCAGCTGCGAACACAGCGGCGGTCAGTGGAGTGCCGGGATCGGCGGCGAGCAACGGGTCAATCCGCGCTTTCTGGGCTATCAGTTTCTTGGCCGGCCGGAAGTCAGCCAGGCCTGCGATGGTGTCGACGGCGGCGAGGCACCCGTCCCGGAGATAGACAACCGAGAACTTGCCGTCAGCCGGGGCGCCTCGCACGATCACCTCGTCATCGGCGCGGCGGACCCCGGCCGTCTGTAGCCGGACACCGTGCTGTACTGTCCAGAACCACGGGATTTCCGTCTCCGCGGCGTCCTGCCCGGTGATGTCCGCGGCCACCTGGTCAGCCTGCGCCATCGCGTTCTGGATGCATTCGAGGCGCTGGCTGGTGCCGTCGATAGTGCTGGTGAAGCGAGTGACGTCACCCGTGGCATAGATGTCCGGAACGGAGGTCCGCCCATGCCCGTCCACGAGGATGCCGTCCTGGCAGAGAAGTCCGGCGTCAGCGGCGAGTTCCTGGTTGGGCACAACGCCGATGCCGGCGAGGACGACGTCGGCCGGGTAGGAGGTGCCGTCGGCGGTGACGACCCGCTCGGCCCGATCGACCCCTTCGATGGCGGTGACCGCTGCACCGAAGACGAACCGGACGCCGTTTTGCTCGTGAAGTTGCTCGAAGAAGCGGGATACGGGTTCGGAGGTCACACGGCTCATCACGCGGTCCTGGAATTCGAGTACGGTGACCCCGCAGCCCTTGGCGGAAGCGGCGGCCGCGACTTCCAGCCCGATGTAACCGGCGCCGATGATGGCAACCCGGGCGCCTGGGACGAGCGCCAGCTTGAGTTCAAGGGCGTCATCCCGGGTCCGCAGGGCCTGCACTCCGGGAAGGCGGGCCCCGGGGACCGTCAGGGACCTGGCGCGCGAACCGGTGGCTATGACGAGGCGATGGTAGCCCAGGCGGCTGCCGTCGGACAGCTGGACGGTCCGGCCGGCGGGGTCGATGGCGTCGACAGCGAGCCCTGCCCGCCGGCCAATGCGTTTGTCCTGGTAGAACTTCTCTTTGCGCAGCACGGTGGACTCATCCGGGGCGCCTGCCTTCAGGAGCTCTTTGGATAGTGGAGGGCGTTCGTAGGGCGTCTCCTTTTCGGCTTCGAGCAGCAGGATGTCCCCGTCCCAGCCGCGGGTGCGCAGTCCTGCGGCCACCGCGACACCGGAGTGGCCGGCGCCAACGATGATGATTGGATTCAGGTGGTTCTCTGTGGGCTGCTGACTAGGCATTGAAGATCTCCAGCTCCACGTAGAGGTGTTCCGGGCCTGAGTTGGTCAGGTTGTTGCCCCGGACGTATTCGATCGGTTTGTCCTTGTTGAGGGTCAGGGAGCCAAGCTTTGAGGCGAGGAGTTCCACAGTCACCACGGTTTCCAGTCTGGCCAGCGGGGCGCCGAGGCAGCTGTGCACACCGTGGCCGAAGCCGAGGTGGCCGTCGGTGTTGCGGTCGATGTTGAAGGTCTCGCCGTCGGGGTACTTGGCGCTGTCGCGGTTCGCGGCGGCCGGCAGCAGCCGGACGATGGCGCCGGCAGGGATGCACACGCCGGCGACCTCGACGTCTTCGGTTGTGATCCGGCTGGCGCGCTGCACCGTTCCGCGGAAGCGTGCCAGTTCCTCGACGAACAGGTTCGCATCGGCGGGGTTCTGCCGGATCCGGTCCAGCAGTTCGGGCTGTTCGCTGAAGACCCGGAATGCGTTGGCCAGCAGGATGGTGGTGGTGTCGTGGCCGGCAACGAAGACGAAGGCGCAGAGTTCCTTGGCTTCCTTCTCGCTGAGCAGGCCGTCCTTCCACATCCGGGCGATGTGGCCGCCCACGGACTCGTTTCCCTCCACGTAGAGGCGCTCCATGGTGTCTTTCAAATACGCGAAGAACTCGAAAGTGCTCTGTTCGTCGGTGCCCGTGCCTTGCGCGTTGCGGGCCAACCGGCCGAAGTAGCTGAAGGTCTCGTCGGACCAGAACTTCATCTTCTCGAAGTCCGACGCCGGGACGTCCAGCAGGGCACTGATGGTGGACATGCTCAGCGGGATCGCGTAATCGTCGACGGCGTCGCCGCCGCCGGCCGCGATCATCGGGTCCAGATACTTGTGGGCGTTCTCGCGGACCCGTTCCTCGAAGCGGGCGATCGCCTTGGGGGTGAAGGCCTGCGCAACGACCTGGCGCAGCCGGGTGTGGTTCGGGGCATCGAACAAGGTCAGAAAGGTCAGCGGCACCGGGTCCACGACCTGGGAGGAGAAGACCTTGGGGGCGCGCATGGCTTTGCGCACGTCGTCGTAGCGGGTGATGAACCAGACATCCGATACCGGTGAGGCGGCCCGGAGGACCGGGGCGTTGTCGCGCATCCATGCGTAGTGCGCGTATGGGTCCCCCTGCGTTCCGTCGTCGACGACCTTGAACGGTGCCATGCCATCCGGCCACGCGAGGTCATGGGAGTATGGGGGCAGTTCGGCCGGCCCGGAGGGAGACTCTGCTACGGGCGATAGTTCTGTGGTGGCGGCAGACATCGTTGTCCTTCTTTCGTGCGTGACTGTTCCGGGTGAATTCCCTGGATGAGTCGACGTGATCCACGTCTCACTCAAGAGTGCCCACGGGCCCCGCGTCGGCCCCATAGGGCTTCCGTTCATCGGTTGTGAAAGTCGCCCGGCAGCTCTTGTCCGCAGGCGAGGGCGATTGTCAGCGGCAGGGCTGCGGGCCACCAAAGAAGTTCGATTACCGCACTGAACCGGCACGCAACTGGTCGGTCAGGCGGATTGATACACGACGCATTCCCGGATCGGGTCGTCGAGGGGTGCTGACCAGCCCGGATCGTCCGTGTCCACCGACGGTAGTGGGTGCGCGGCGGTGAATTGGTGCCATTCCGGGAAGGGGTCCGGGGGCAGGTCCGGTTCGGGACCTTGGCCGGGATCCCGGCCGGTTTCCTGGCCGGGTTCCTGGCCGGGGTGCCCGATGAATGCCGGGTCCGGACGAAGTCCTGGACCCGTGGGCAGGCTGCGGTCCGGGAGCGTGTCTGCGGCCGGGATATTGCGTGGCCAGCGGGGCGGTTCCCAGTCCTGGTGCTCGCTGGGGTAGTGCCGGCCGGACGGTGAAATCCAGCCCGGCGGGTGGTCCTTGCCGGCCCGGGTGGGTTGCCAGGCGGAGCCGTGTTTGAGCCGGTGRTGYCTGGGGCAGGGCTGGCCCAGGTTGGAGATGCCGGTGGTGCCGCCGTCGGCCCAGGCCAGGAGGTGGTCTGCCTCGTTGTCCAGGGAGTGGTTGCCGCAGCCGGGGAACGGGCMYYKGCCGTCGCGGAGCCGGAGCCAKTGRCGCTGGGCCTTCGTCAGACGGTAGCTGGTCCGGCCGATTTCCAGCGGGGCGCCGTCGCGGGGGTCGGTCAGGACCCGGTAGAAGGAGTCCGCGCCGCCGGTGATCAGGCGGCGGGCCATGGACGGCGGGATCGGCCCGTACCCGTCCAGGGTGGCCGGTTCCTCGCCGGCGCCCAGGAGCGACAGGACCGGGACGGTGATCAACACCTGCGCCCGCGGCGACGGCACACCACCCCCGGCCCCACCCCCGGCCAGGCCGGTGCCACCCAGGCCGGTGCCGGCGTCGGCCATTCCGCCGGTTCCGCCCAGGCCGGTGCCGCCGTCGGCCATTTCGTTGGTGAGGAGCCAGGTGGCGGCGACGTCGGCGCGGAGCTGGGAGAGGTTCCGGGCCTCGTCCGGGCCCTGAAGGGCGCGGGCGGCGGCGGTGGTCCGTTCCCAGATCCCCGCGGCGGTGTCGGCCGGGAGATAGGCCGAAAGCCAGGCCATGCCGTCCCGGTCCGGGGCGAAATCGACCCGCCGGTCCGCGGCGCTCTTGGCGTGSCGCTGTTCGATGCTGACCGGGTGGTGGCGTTCRCGCCAGGYGCGTGCCTTGGCCCGGAACCGGGACGGGATGAGGTCCCCGGCCGGGCAGCCGCGGGCCGGGCTGGGCGCGCCGGGGTCCAGGAAGTGCGCCTCCAGCCCGGCCGCTGCGGCCGGTTCCAGGCCGGAGGTTTCCTCGACGATGATCCGGGCGTGCTGCCAGGAGATCGTCCCGGCCTGCAGCGCCGCCAGGGCCAGCGGCAGCGCCGTGGTCAGCGCCAGGGAATCGGACAGGAGGGCGCCGGCGGTCCGTTCGCTGACGGTCAGGACACAGGCGACCTCGGCGACCATGGCCATGGCMTGGGCCGTGCGTTCGGGCGGGGACGCGCCGGCGGCGCCAGCGCCCCGGTGGCCCGCGCGTAGTCCGCGGCCAGCCGCACCTTCAGCGCCGCGGTCCGGGCCTCCAGCCGGGCCGCCTCGGCCAGCCCGTCCAGGCAACCGTCCGCCACGCTCCGCAGCGGATCGGCATCACTCACGGGGTCGGCGCCGGGCGGATCGGAGCGGTCCGCGCCGGCCCCGATCAGGCCAGCAAGCGCGGCAGCGGACGCGGCGACGGCCTCCACGGCCGCCCTGCTCTCCGCACTCCATGCTGTCCTGCTGTGAGCTGTCCTGCTGTGAGCTGTCCTGCTGTCCATACCCACAGCATCTCAGGACGCACCGACATTTTAGAGGCAGTTGCTTGGGATGCCGCATGACCTCTGATCTGCGGTGACAGCCATGCCCGGGCAGGGATTTTGACCGGCGCTGTGGTCGCCGTGGTGCCTGCAACCGGGTCTACTGCGGGCCTGTTCGTGCAAGCCTGGAACTCGCCCTCCCGTCCATCAAGGCTCAGGCCGGCGCTGCGGGCTGAGGTGCGTGCCCAGCAGAGGCCCGGCAGACCGCCACCCTCAGACGGCGCCCTCAGGCGCGCCGGGGCGCCGGGCTGGAGGCCTTCAGCGCACGGGAGATCCCGTGCGCTGCGGTCAGGAGCGCCGGGACGGTGAGGGGCACGGCGGCTTCCTGCCGCGGAACGATGGCATTCAGCGCGGCGGCGACGGTGTTGTCCGGGCCGAAGACCGGCACTGCGATGCCCGTCCACTCTGTGACGCCGATACCCGGCAGGGCAACGTAGCCGCGCTGCCTGATGTCCGCCAGATGCTTCCGGATGAGTGCCGGGTCAGTAATGGTCTCCGCGGTCACAGCCGCCAGCGGGCGTGAAAGCACCTCGTCCTGAAAGGAGGGCGGCGCGTAGGCGACCAGCACCAGGCCGGAGGAGGCGGCGTGAATCGGCATCCTCTGGGCAATATGGGCGGCGTCCAGGCTGGATTGGGGCGAGGACAGCCGCTCGACGTAGAGCACGGTCCCGTGGTCCAGCACGGCGAGGGTGGTGTGCTGGTGGACGGCCGCTTGGACATCCTCCATGAAGGGCAACGCCAACTCACGAAGATTCAGCGCACGCGATCCCCGTGCGGCCAGCTCCCACATCCGCATCCCCGACCGCAGGTTCCCGTCCGCCAGCCGCTCGATCAGGCCGTGCAGCACCAGATCGTCCACGAGCCGGTGGGCGGTGGTCAGGGGCAGGTCTGCCCGGCGGGCGAGGCCGGTGAGCGTCATGGTCGGAAGGTCGCGGTCGAACGCGCTCATGAGCCGCACGACGCGGCTGATGACCGATTCACCGGTGGGTGAGTTTGCCACGGACGTCTCCGGCCCTTCGCCTTAGCCGGCTTCCACGGTGGCCGCACGCTCCACACCCCGGTTGGCGGCGAGCTTCGCGATGTCTCGGCCCGCGCGGTAACCGAACACCAGGGCCGGGCCGATGTGTGAGCCGTAGCCCGGGTAGCCGCCCCCAAAAACGCTGACGGCTGCCGCACCGACCGCCATCAGGCCGGGAATCGCCGTTCCCTCTTCGGTGGTGACCTCGGAGTGTTCATTGACGCCGATGCCGGCGAAAGTGCCCAGGTCGCCCATCTGGATCGTGGCCGCGTAGTACGGTCCCTTGCCGACTGGGGCCAGGTTGGGGTTCGGCATGTGCTCCATATCCCCGCGGAAGTGGTTGTACAGGGTGGAGCCGCGGCCGAACGCCGGATCCTCGCCGCGTTCCGCTGCCGGATTGAACCCGGCCACGGTCTCCTTCAGACCCGCTGCATCGATGCCGAGCTTGCCGGCCAGCTCCGCAAGGGTGGCGCCCTTGACCAGGTAGCCCGTTTTGTAGAAGTAGCCGCGCGGCATCGGCCAGGGCTTGGCATAGCCTATGCCGTACTTGTGCATGGTCTTGGCATCGCCGATTACATACCCGAACGTCTTGTCCTCGTCCTTGTTGTGCTCAATCATGGTCCCGCCGAAGTCGTGATAGCTCAGGGCTTCGTTCCCGAAGCGCTTGCCGTGACGGTCGACGGCGATCAGCCCCGGCAGTCCGATGGCGCGCAGGTGCGGGAAGAGACGCTCTTTGCCATTGAGGTACTTGAAAACGGTCACCGGCGCCCAGGACCCCACGCTGAACACCGAATCGTCGATGTGGCCGCCGGCACTGATCGCCAGGCTGGCGGCGTCACCGCCGTGGCCCACGGTCGGGGTGAAGTGGTCGTCGGCGTCGTGCGGGAAATACTGCTTCCGCAGTTCCTTGCTGCCGGAGAAACCGCCGGCGGCGAGGATGACGCCCAGGCGTGCCTCCACGGTGGTGGAATGCTCACCGCCGATGACAGCGCCGGTGATGGTTCCGGCGTCGTCCTTGGTCAGGGAGAGGACAGGAGATGAATTCCAGAGGCGCACACCCAGGTCATCGGCACTCTTCACCATGCGGGTCATCAGCGCGTTGCCGTTGGAACGCAGGACCGGCCGCTTGTACCGGGCGGCGTCGGCCCAGGTGCGCAGCAGCTTCTTCGCCACGTAGACGAACGACTTGACCGACTGGTTCACATGGAAGAACTCGTTGATGTCGGGACCCACCTGCGGCATGTAGCCAAAGACGGTGTAGGAACTCATATAGGGCTGCATCAGGAGCCGCTTGTCCCCCAGCACGCGCGCGTCGACATCCTGCGGAAGGATTGCCCGGCCCGAGAGTTTGGCGCCCTGCAGGTCCATCTTGTAGTCCGGTGACTTCTCCGGGTAGGTGAACTTCACCTCGGTCTCGTTCTCGAAAAAGCAGATGGCTTCCGGCGCGGTGTTCAGGAACTCGCTCACCCCGGCCTCGTTGAACGTATCCGGCGCCAGGTTTCGCAAGTAGGTCTCCGCTTCCTCCCGGGTGTCCCCTTGCTCCACGCCCTGCTTGTTGCCGGGAACCCACGCCCAACCGGCGGAGATCGCCGTCGTGCCGCCGAAGTACCGTTCCTTCTCGGTCACGATCACGTTCAGTCCTTGCGAGGCGGCCTTCAACGCTGCGGCCATTCCGGCCACACCGGAGCCGATGACGAGGACATCACAGAGGACGGGTTTACTCATGGTTTTGCTCCGTTCAGTCGGCCGCGCGCTTCGCTGCGGCAGCCGGGGTGGAATGCCAGACCCCCAGTAGAGCCGGTGACGCGGATCACCGCGAGGACGATTACCATTGAGCGGGAATCCTGAGGAGGTTCATTGGCCAACTCCGCATCGGGCGAGTCGATCATCGGCCGCTTTGTGAAGATCGTCAGCGCCTTTGACGACCGCCACCCGTCCATGAGCGTCGCAGAACTGGGCCGGCGTACCGGCCTTCCCGTGACCACCACCTACCGCCTGGTCAATGACTTGCTGCTCGAGCGTCTGCTCGATCGTGAGCCGGGCGGCAATGTGCACATCGGGACCCGGATGTGGGAACTGGTGTCGCGCGGGTCCAAGATGGTGGGCTTGAGGGAGGCCGCCCTGCCGTTCATGGAGGACGTCCAGGCCGTGGTCCAGCATTCGACCACGCTGGGCATCCTGGACTCCGATGAGGTCCTCTACATCGAGCGGATTGGCTCGCATTCCACCATTGTGGACATCACGAAAATCGCCGGCCGCCTTCCACTGCACGCCACATCGTCGGGACTGGTGCTGCTGGCCAATTCGCCGTCCGAGTATCAGGAAACCGTCCTGGCCCAGGCCCTGACGAAGTTCACCGAAACCACACTCACCGACCCTTCCCAGCTCCGCCGCCACCTGGCCGAGATCCGGCAGCGGGGCTACGCCGTGATGCCCGGGGTGATCGTGAAGGAATCCAGCGGCATCGCCGTCCCCGTCTTCGGCCCGGACAATACGGTCGTCGCGGCGCTGAGCGTCGTGGTGCCCCGGAACGAGGAGAATGTCCCCGCCCGGGTTCCGGTTCTGCTGGCTTCCGCACGCGGCATCTCCCGCGCCTTGGGCTGGCGCGGGGAGCTCAAGGGCGCCCTCCGCCAGAGCCACTAAACAGAGCCACTAAGCAAAGCCACCAAAAGGTCGCTTTTCCGTTCATCGGCAATCGTGTGGTTGGCGTCACAGCCCCGCTGTCACTCTGGCTGGGACGCAGCAAAGAGGCTGCTGGAGTTACGAGGAGCAGACCACATGAACCCCACAGCGAACCGCGTGGCCGGAAAGACCGCAATCGTCACCGGCGGCCGCGGCGATCTGGGCAGCGCCACCGCCGCCCTGCTGGCCCAACATGGCGCCAAGGTCGCCAGCCTGGACGTTGCGGGCATTCCGTCCGCCGCCATTCACGAAAACATCAGCCAGTACGACGTCGACGTCACCAGCGAGGACAGCGTCGCCGAGGCGATCCGCCGGGTGACAGACGACCTCGGCGCCCCCGACGTCCTGGTCAACGCCGCCGGCATCATCGGCCCGGCCGGCGCGTCCCACACCGCCACCGTCTCTGACTTCGACACGATCTTCGACGTCAATGTCAAGGGCGTCTGGCTGATGACCAAGTACGTGGTCCCGGGAATGATCAAGAAGGGCGCCGGCAGCATCGTGAACTTCTCCTCCATCCACGGCATCACCGGCGGCAGGAACGTGCCGCTTTACCACGCCACGAAGGGCGCCGTCCGGCTGCTGAGCAAGTCGGATGCGGCGGCCTACGGAAGCCACGGCATCCGAGTGAACTCCATCCATCCCGGGTCTATGAACACCCGGATGAGCCGCCGCTCCGCCGAACAGTCGGAGATCGGCGCGGAACAGTATTACAAGCAGCTCGTCGGCTCCAATCCGCTGCCCCGGCAGGGCGAACCGGACGAAATCGCCTACGGCGTCCTGTACCTGGCCTCGGACGAATCCCGTTTCACTACGGGCTCGGAACTCGTGATCGACGGCGGCTACACCGCCGTCTGACCTCTCCGCCCCTGACCTGCCGCTGTTGCCCCCGTTTCCCCGGGGAGGCTTCCCGGCCACGCAGGAACTTCTTCATTCTTTGAAAGGCAATACCCATGAAATTCGTCAGTGGAACCGCATCGGCCAGTTACGACGTCGTCGTCGTCGGCTCCGGCGCCGGCGCCCTCACCGCGGCTGCCACCGCCGCACGTGCCGGCAAGTCCGTCGTCGTCCTGGAAAAGAGCGTCCTGCTGGGCGGCACCTCTGCCGTCTCCGGCGGCATGCTCTGGGTCGCCGACAACCACCACGCCCGGGAAGCCGGGATGACCGATTCGAAGGAAGCGGCCGCCGAGTATGTCCGCGCCGTGGCGCGGGGCCGTGGGCGGGAGGAGCTCCTGGACGCCGCCCTGAACTACGGCGACCAGATGCTCCGCTTCGTGGAAGAGGAATGCGGCGTCCGCTTCATTTTCCTCAACAATTTCCCGGACTACCGCCAGGACCTGCCCGGCGCCATGGAGGGTGGCCGCACGGTGGAGCCCGAGCTGTTCAACAGCAAGGAAGCCCTCGGCGCGCTCACCTCCCATGTCCGCACCGACGGCCGCGCCCCGTTCACGATGCAGGAATACGAAAACTGGGGAGCGTTCACCAAGTTCCCTTGGGATGATCTCAACCAGCGCCAGGCCGACGGGCTCGTGGCGAAGGGCCAAGCCCTGGTGTCCATGCTCCTTGCGAGCCTGGTCCGCGACGGCGCCGCCCTCGTCACCGGCGCCCGCGGCCACCGGCTGCTCACGGGCGGCGGGCGGGTGACCGGCGTCGAACTCGAATCCGGCGACGTCTTCCGGGCGAACGACGGCGTGGTGCTGGCCACCGGCGGCTTCGAATGGGACAAGGCACTGGCCGATTCGATGCTCGCCTCGCGGCTGTACACGATGTGCTCGCCGCCCTCGAACACCGGCGACGGCCTGCGGATGTCCCAGCGGATCGGCGGCCAGACCCGCGGAACCCGCGAAGCCTGGTGGGCCCCGATGTCCATTACCGGCGACACCCGCGACGGGCAGCCGATCGGCACCCTGCTCCGCTTCGAACGCCAGGGCCCGGGCTCGCTGATGGTCAACCGCCACGGCCGCCGCTTCGCCAACGAATCCCAGAACTACAACGACCTCGCCCGCAGCCTGCAGTCCTGGGATTCCGCCAGGAACCAGACCCTCAACACCCCCGCGCATGTGATCGTGGACCACGCCTACATGGAGCGCTACGGCATCCTGGCCCACCGCGCCGGCCAGCCCACCCCCGCCTACCTGATCGAGGCGCCGACGCTGGAGGAGCTCGCGGCGAAAATCGGCGTTCCTGCCGAAAACCTGGCCGCGACGGTGGCCCGCTTCAACGAGTTCGCCGTCAAGGGCGAGGACCCCGACTTCGGCCGCGGCGAAAGCGCTTACGACAAATACTGGGGCGACGACGAGAACCCCTACCCGAACCCGTCCCTGGGTCCGCTGCGGACCGGGCCGTTCTACGCGATGGAAGTGGTCAACGGCGCGTTCGGCACCAACGGCGGCGTCGCCACTGACGGCCGGGCCCGGGTCCTGGACGTGGACAACCGCCCCATCGAGGGCCTCTATGCCGCGGGCAACACGACCGAAAACGCCTACGCGGCAGGGTACCCGGGCGCCGGCGCGACGCTCGGCCCGATTATGACCATGGGCTACCTCGCCGGCCGCACCATCGCCGGCCAGGACCCCGACTTCGTCTCGGGTGGCCCAACCGCTGTCGAGGCCGCCGCCGAACTGGTAGGAGCCTGAGATGATCCGCCACACCGTCCTCTTCAAGTTCAAACCGGACTTCCCGCCGGCCGACAAGCAGGCATGGATCGCAGGCCTCAACAGGATGACCGGGAATATCCCCGGCATGCTCAGCCTCACCCACGGCCCGGATGTGCTCAGCACCGAGCGCTCCTTCGACTACGCCATCGTGGCGGACTTCGAAAAGGTCGAGGACATCGCAGTGTACAACACCCATCCGCTGCACGAACCGCTCAAGGCATACTCATTCCCCAACAGCCAGCAGATCCTCTCGGTGGACTTCCACCTCGGGGATACCCAGCCGGCGGCCACTGAGACATCGTCGTCTTAAGGAGACCCCCATGCACACCGCACCCGCCCCACGCCCTGCCACCCCACCCCCGGCCGCGCGCAAGACTCCGCGGAAGGCAGCCCTGGCATCGTTCCTGGGCAGCACCCTGGAGTACTACGACTTCTTCATCTACGGGACAGCCGCCGCCCTGGTTTTCCCGCACCTGTTCTTCCCCTCCGCCGACCCTGCCATCGGCCTGATCGGCGCCTTCGCCACCTTCGGCGTCGCCTACGTGGCGCGGCCGGTGGGCGGTCTGGTCATGGGCCACTTCGGCGACAAGCTGGGGCGCAAGAAGATCCTGCTGCTCACCCTGGGCATCATGGGTCTGGCCTCGCTCGGTATCGGTTTCCTGCCGACCTATGAACAGGTCGGCGTCTGGGCCCCGATCCTGCTCGTGGCCGGCCGGCTGGCCCAGGGCTTCTCCGCGGGGGCCGAGTCGGCGGGCGCATCCACGCTCACGCTTGAGCACTCCCCGGACGGCAAACGCGGCTTCTTCACCAGCTTCGTAATGACCGGCTACGCCTCCGGCATGGTCCTGGCCACGCTCGTCTTCATTCCCGTCACGTCCATGCCGCAGGACGCGATGATGAGCTGGGGCTGGCGGGTCCCGTTCTGGCTCTCGATCGTGGTCCTGGCCATCGCCTACTGGGTGCGGACCCACCTGGACGAAACTCCGGTCTTCGAGGAGGCCCAGGAGCACCGGCAGGTCGCCCCGATGCCGGTCAAGGACGTCCTCAAGTTCCAGGGCGCCGATGTCCTGCGTGTGATGGGAATGTCGATCATGTCCGTCATGCAGACCATCTTCACGGTCTTCGGACTGGCGTACGCCACCTCCACGGCCGGTTTTGACCGGGCCTCCATCCTGACCGTCAACGCCGTGGCCATCGGCTTGTCGATGTTCGCCATGCCGCTGGCCGCGAAGCTCTCGGACCGGATCGGCCGGCGCCCGGTGCTGCTGACCGCCGCGATCGGCTGCTCCCTCACGATCTTCCTGTACTTCCTGGCCCTGTCCTCCGGCAACATTGTGCTGGTCTTCCTGGCCGCACTCCTGAACATGACGGTGCTCTACTCCGGCTTCAACGGCATATGGCCGTCGTTCTTCGCCGAGCAGTTCGCCGCCCCGGTGCGCTACACGGGCATGGCGATGGGCAATCAGCTGGGCCTGGTCCTGGCCGGCTTCGCCCCGATGATCGCCGGCATGCTCCTGGCCCCGGGCATCGCCGGCTGGGTTCCCGTGGCCGTCTTCGGCACGGTCTGCATGCTGATCGCCGCCGTCTCGGTGTACTTCTCCCGCGAGACGTACAAGACCCCCATCCAGGATCTGGGCGGCCCCTACCTGGCCGGAACCGCGCGGCGCCGGGAACTGCTTGCCGAGGAAAATCTCGCCGGGCAGCAGGCTCTGCCGGCCATGCGGCTTCCCTGAACCGCCCCGACCCCGAGGAGACCCACATGTCCAGAACCAGTCCCCACAGCGCATTCCCGCACCACTGGCCAATTCACTTGACCGGGCACCGGACCCTGGGACTGCAGGGATCCAACACACAAAGGCCCATGCCGTGCGTGGCCCCGGCTGCACGCGGCGAGGTACCGCCGGCCGCACCTCGGCCCTCCAATGGTCAACTGACTGCCTCGCCGTGGCTCGGCCTGCACTACGAAACCGAAGACATGTAGAGCCCCCGTACTGCGCCTACTGCTCCGAGAGGCCCGACGGCGTCTGCGGCGCCCGATTCGCTCGGGTGCCGCAGACGCCGTTTCAGCAGCCGGTCAGGTGCCGCTTCGGCCGTTCCTGCCGGTAGAGGTACCGGCCGGCTTCGCGGAAGCCGGCGTGGGTGTACAGACTCCGGGCACCTGCGTTCGATGCCATCACCAAAAGCCAGTACCCGGCCACGCCGCGGGCCCCGCCCTCACGCAAAAGCGCCCGGACAATCCGGCCGCCATAGCCCAGCCGCCGCACATCCGGACGCGTAGCCATGCAGTACAGTCCACCCCACGCGGGCCCAGTGCGCCCTGTGCCAGGCAAAGCGAGCCGCGCGACGGCGGCGGGCGCGCCGGAGTCATCCCGCACGAGGGCGTACAGGGCGGGGCACCCTGCCAGGATGCGGCGGGCCACGTCGAGCTCGGCCGCTCCCCCGCGGCCGTCAACGCTCCACCACAGGTCCAGCCAATCCGCCGACGGCTCCGCCGAGATTTCTACGGCGGGGTCGGGGTCGCCGGAACCCGCACCGGGCTGCGGGCCGGGTCCGCGGACCAGGACCAGGGTTTCGGACTGCCGGGTGAATCCTTCGGCATCGAGCACCGACTGCAAAGCCGATTGGCGCGGGCCGTCAAAGATCTGGAAGATCAGCGGAAGCCGGCGGTTCCGGTACCAAAGCCGCGCCGCCCGGAGTGCGGCCAGTTGCCGGTGCGGGTCGTCATCGCCGGCGTCCCGCACCCAGACCGAGTTCGCCCGTTGCGTCACCCCGGAGGCCGCCCGCAGTACCCAGCCGCCGGACTCCTCCCGTTCGGCGGCCGGCCACGCCGCATCCATCAGCGCTTCCAGCCCCGGGGTGGATTCAGTGTTGGCTGCCGCGATGGCTTCGGAATTGGTTTCCGCGCCCGACTCGGGGCTCGCTTCACGGTGCGGACTCAGGTCCATCGGGGTCCTCTCCATCCGGAACAAATGCGGCCGAGTATGACAACAGCAGGGGCTCTCCGGTTGCCCGGGGAGCCCCTGCTGTTCATGCTGATGCTTCCGGCTTAGTTCTTGCCGTCCTCGGGCTTCTTCTTGGCCTCTGGTTTGAAGTCGACGCCGGCTTCCTTGCGCTGCTGCGCCGTGATGGGAGCGGGAGCCTGGGTCAGGGGGTCGAAGCCGCCGCCGGACTTCGGGAACGCGATGACGTCGCGGATGGACTCCACGCCGGCCAGCAGGGCAACCACCCGGTCCCAGCCGAACGCGATGCCGCCGTGCGGAGGGGCGCCGAACTTGAAGCCCTCCAGCAGGAAGCCGAACTTGGTCTGCGCGTCTGCCTTGTCCAGGCCCATGAGCTCGAAGACGCGTTCCTGGACGTCGCGCTCGTGGATACGGATCGAGCCGCCGCCGATTTCGTTGCCGTTGCAGACGATGTCGTAGGCGTAGGACAGCGCCGACTCGGGATCCGTGTCGAAGGAGCCCATGAACTCGGGCTTGGGCGAGGTGAACGCGTGGTGCACGGCCGTCCACTGGCCGGCGCCAACGGCGACGTCGCCGGACGCCACCGCAGCCGCTGCGGGTTCGAACATCGGCGCGTCCACGACCCAGCAGAAGGCCCAGTCAGCGGGGTTGATGAGGCCGGTACGGTGGCCGATCTCCACGCGGGCAGCGCCGAGGAGTGCCCGGGAGGGKCTCTTCTCGCCGGCTGCGAAGAAGATGCAGTCACCGGGCTTGGCGCCGACGGCGTCGGCGAGGCCCGCACGCTCGGTGTCCGTGAGGTTCTTGGCGACGGGACCGGCGAGCTCGCCGTCTTCCTTGTACAGGACGTACGCCAGGCCCTTGGCGCCGCGCTGCTTGGCCCATTCCTGCCAGGCGTCGAGGGCCCGGCGGGCCTGGGAGGCGCCGCCGGGCATGACGACGGCACCGACATAGGGCGCCTTGAAGACACCGAAATTAGTGTCCTTGAAGAATTCGGTCAGCTCGGTGAGCTCCTGGCCGAAGCGCAGGTCCGGCTTGTCCGAGCCGTAGCGGGCCATGGCGTCGTGGTAGGTGATGCGCTGGATCGGCGTCGGAATCTCGACGTCGATCAGCTTCCACAGGGCTTTGACGATGTTCTCGCCCAGGCGGATGATATCGTCCTGATCCACGAAGCTGGCCTCGATGTCCAGCTGCGTGAATTCCGGCTGGCGGTCCGCGCGGAAGTCTTCATCGCGGTAGCAGCGGGCGATCTGGTAGTACTTTTCGAAGCCGCCCACCTGCAGGAGCTGCTTGAACAGCTGCGGGGACTGCGGCAGCGCGTACCAGGAACCCGGCGCGAGGCGTGCGGGAACCACAAAGTCGCGGGCGCCTTCCGGCGTCGAACGGGTCAGCGTGGGGGTTTCGATCTCCACGTAGCCATCCTGGTGGAGCAGCTCGCGGGCCACGCGGTTGGCTTCCGAGCGCAGGCGCAGGTTGCGGGCGGGGCCGGGGCGGCGCAGGTCCAGGTAACGGTGCTTCAGGCGCGCTTCCTCGCCTACCTCAACGTGCTCGTCGATCTGGAACGGCAGCGGATCGGAGGTGTTGAGGATGGTGACCTTCTCGGCCATGACCTCGATCTCACCGGTGGGAAGCGCCGGGTTCTCGTTGCCCTCGGGGCGCTGGGAAACCGTGCCGACAATCTGCAGCACGTACTCGTTGCGCAGGCCGTGGAAGACCTCTTCTTCGCGGACCACCACTTGGGCGACGCCGGACGCGTCGCGCAGGTCAACGAATGCGACACCACCGTGGTCACGACGCCGGCCGACCCAGCCGGCGAGGGTTACGGTTTGTCCAATGTGCTCGGAGCGAAGCGATCCGAGGTCATGTGTGCGCAGCACAGCATTCCTTTCAGCGGAAAATCAAAAAGTGACGTTCAAGAAATCGATATTCAGTAAATGAAGTTCAATAGGATCGCTTCAGGAACGATCCCGTTCGAGTTTACCCGTTGGAAAGGTCCCTCCCGCCATGGCAACCCGGCACAACGGAACCCAGCCCGGTGATGTGCCCGGTGACCGCCCCGGTTACAGGTCCGGACCGCAGCGGCCCCACCGGCAGCTGCAGCGCCGGCTCGGCGTGTTCGATTCCACGGCAATCGGCCTGGGTTCCATGCTCGGCGCCGGCGTGTTCGTCGTGTTCTCCCCCGCCGCCGCCCTGGCCGGGCCGCTGCTGACTCTCGCCGTGGCCGTGGCCGGCGCCATCGCCTACTGCAACGCGGTCGCGTCGGCGCAGCTGGCAGCCAGATACCCCGCCAGCGGGGGCACGTATGTGTACGGACGCCGGCAGCTCGGCGAGTGGCCCGGCTTCATTGCGGGCTGGGGCTTCGTGACGGGCAAGACTGCGTCCTGCGCGGCRATGGCGCTGACGTTCGGGCACTACGTGGCGCCGGCCTACGCCACGCCGCTGGCTGTCGCCGGCGTCGTGGTCCTCACGGGCGTAAATTTGCTCGGCATCACGCGGACCGCAATGCTGACCCGGGTCCTGCTGGCCGTGGTGCTGGCCACACTTGTCTTTGTCGCCGTGGCGTCGCTGCTGGGCCCGCACCCGGATGGCGCCCCCGCGGTGGCGGCGGCGCCGGCCTACCTTGCGGCGCCCTCCGGCGGCTGGGGCGTCCTTCCCGCGGCGGGCCTGATGTTCTTCGCCTTCGCGGGCTATGCGCGGATCGCCACCCTGGGCGAGGAGGTCAAGGACCCCGCCCGCACCATCCCGCGGGCCATCCTGGCCGCGCTGGCCGCGGCCTTCGTGATTTACCTTGGCCTGGCCGCGCTGCTGCAGTGGCACCTGCCGCCGCAGCAGCTGGCGGGTTCGACGGCGCCGCTGCTGGACGCGGTGGCGGCCTCCCGCTTCAGCGGCGGCGTCCCCTTCGTCCAAGCCGGAGCGGCGGCCGCCTGCCTTGGCGCGTTGCTGGCCCTGATCACCGGGGTCGGCAGGACCACCCTGGCGATGGCGCGGGAACGGGACCTGCCCGCCCCGCTGGCCAGGGTGGGCCGCGCCCACACCGTCCCGTTCGTTGCGGAACTGGCCGTCGCCGCCGCCGTCGTCATCCTGCTGCTGAGCACCAACGTCATGACCGTGGTCGGATTTTCCAGCTTCGGCGTACTGATCTATTACGCCGTGACCAACGCCGCCGCATTCACGCTGGCCGGCCGCCCCTGGCATGCGCCGCGCTGGCTCAATGTGTTGGGGTTCCTCGGCTGCGTGGTCCTGGCCGTCACCCTGCCGCCGGCCTCCATGCTGTTCATGGCCGCGGTGCTGGCCGCCGGGGTGGCCGGGCGGTTCCTCGTCATGCGGGTGCGCCGGGCTCCCAGCAAAAAGTAGGCCCCGCCAGGACTGGGCCTTAGAACCAGGCCCGGAGGAACTAGCGCGCGGCGGTTACGCGCACGTGCAGGTCTTCCTCGGAGGGCGTCCACGCGTCCGGGTCGGCGTCGTACTGCTCGCCGGTGCGGATGTCCTTGACCTGGTGCTTGCCGTCGTCGTCGGTGAACCAGACAAACGGGATGCCGCGGCGGTCGGCGAACTTGATCTGCTTGCCGAACTTCTCGGCCTTCGCGGCGACCTCAGTGGCGATGCTCCGGCTGCGCAGCTTTGCCGCGACATCCTGCGCCGCGCCCCAGCTCTCGTCGTTGTTGAGCGTCACCAGCACGGCGGTCGGCACGGAGCGCGAGGCCTTGGCGAGGTCCTGGCTCAGGATCCGTGACACCAGGCGGGTCACGCCGATCGAGAGGCCGACGCCGGGGAATTTGCGGTTGCCCTTGCTGGCCAGTGCGTCGTAGCGGCCGCCGGAGCAGATCGAGCCCAGCTGCTCGTGTCCCACCAGGACGGTTTCCACCACGGTGCCCGTGTAGTAGTCCAGGCCGCGGGCGATGCTGAGATCGGCAACGACTCGTCCCGGGGCGTGCAGGACGGCGGCCGCGATGACCTGCTCGAGCTCGTTCAGGCCTTCTTCCAGCAGCTCATTGGTGACACCCAGCGCCCGGACCTGCGCCACGAAGGACGTGTCCTGGGTACGGATACCGGCGAGTTTCAGGGCGGCCTGCGCCTGATCGTCAGTGGCGCCGAGTTCCTCCTTGAGCAGCTCGGCCACCTTCGCGGGCCCGACCTTTTCGAGTTTGTCGATGCTGCGCAGAACGCCCGCGGTGTCCGTGAGCCCGATCCCGGTGTAGAAGCCTTCGGCCAGCTTGCGGTTGTTGATCCGCAGCAGGAAATCGGGGATGGGCAGCGCGTTGAGCGCCTCGGCGATCACGAGCGCGATTTCAACGTCATAGCGGAACGGCAGTTCGCCGTCGCCGACAACATCGATGTCCGCCTGGGTGAACTCGCGGGCCCGTCCCTCCTGGGGACGTTCCCCGCGCCAGACCTTCTGGATCTGGTAGCGGCGGAACGGGAAGGCCAGGTAGCCGGCGTTTTCCACGACGTACCGGGCGAAAGGCACGGTGAGGTCGAAGTGCAGGGCAAGGGCATGGGGGTCGAACTTGGCCGCGGAGTCCTCATCGTCCTGGAGCCGGCTCAGCCCGTAGACCTCTTTGTCGATTTCGCCCTTGCGCAGCAACTGGCCCACCGTTTCCACGGCGCGGGTCTCGATCGAGGAGAAACCATGGAGCTCGAACGTCCGGCGCAGCGTGTCCAGCACATGGAGTTCCACCAGCCGCTCCTCGGGAAGCCACTCGGGGAATCCTGACAGGGAGGCTGTGCGTGCCATGGTGAAATTTTCTCCTCTGGTTACCACTGCGGTATCTCGTTGCTACTGCAGCATCTTCGGGCGCGGGTCCACGCGGCATTCATCTGTCGAAACGTAACGAAGATAAGCGGCAGACCGGCCAGTCGTGCATAAACTGTGTGCGGCAGTCAGTTTATGCGTTCGGCGCCCGCTTCTTCCAACGGAGCCGGCCCCGGCGGGACTGCCGGCAGCTTGCTGCCGCTGCCGCGACGGTGCCTACGGCCCGTGACGGAAGCGGCCATACAACCAGGAGGACCATTGGCGGCCAGTTCACGCAGCGCACGCGAGGCGAAGCGGCGCGTCCAGCAGATGGAGGCCAGGCGCGGCCTGCGCAAGGATCAGGACAAGCGCCGCAAGCGCGACAACGTCCTGGCCATCAGCGTCGGCACAGCGGCGATCGGCCTGGCCCTGGTCCTGCAGCTCACAGTCTTCGCGTCCAACCCGACCGAAGAGGAGTTCGCTGCCGTGCAGGAGGGGCTCCAGAGCCCGTCAGCGTCCGCCACACCCTCAGCTGCCTCCACGAATGCCGAGAACATCCCGAAGCCGGAAACGGCCGCGGGCAAGACCTTCACGGGCGAGCTCAAGCTGAACCGTGGCGGGCTAGGCGTCGAGCTCGACGGCACGAAGGCCCCGCAGGCGGCGGCGGTGTTCAAATCCCTCGCCGACCAAAACTTCTACAACGGCCTCAGCTGCCACCGGCTGACCACGGCCGAGAACTTTGGCGTACTGCAGTGCGGTTCCAAGGCCGGAGACGGCAGCAGCGACCCGAGCTACATGTGGGGCCCGCTGGAAAACACCCCGCAGGACAACAAGTACCCTGCCGGGACGATCGCCGTGGCCCGGACCGGCGGGAACGCCAACAGCAACGGCACCCAGTTCTTCATTGTGTACAAGGACACCGTTATCCCGGCGGATGCCGCCGGTGGCTATACGGTGGTGGGCAAGGTGACCTCGGGTCTCGACGTGGTGAGCGGGATTGCCGCCGCCGGACTGAAGCCAGGCGACAACGCCACCGACGGCGCACCTGCGGAACCAGTCACGATAGACTCGTTCTCACTGAAGTGACCAGCCACGGCCCTGAAGGCCGTGGTCCCGGTATTTCCCTCCAAGCGAAAGACTTCTAGCGGTGACAGACAGTCAGAAATCCGACGAAACATTGGCAACAGCAGCTGCCAACGAAACCGAAGCCGAGGCAACCCCAGCCGAGAGTGCAGGCGCTGCCGTAGACGCCGCCGGCGAGGCTGCGGCAACCGCAGCCCCAGCCGCGGGCGAGGACGCCGAGGCCGGCGAGGACGCAGCGTCCACCGAGTCCGCGGTGCCAGCAGCGCCCACCGAGTCCGCACAGCCCGCCGAGGCACCGTCGGCGGAAACGGCAGCCGAGCCTGCTACTGAGCCGGCAGCCGAGACTGTTGCTGAAACCGGGGCCACTGCTGCTCCGTCGCCGGCCGCGCGTCCCGCGCCGAGCCCGGCAGCGTTTGCCGCCCGGCCGAAGGCCAAGCCGTCCCCGGCCGCACCGGCCCCCGCGCCGGTGGCCGTGTCCTCCGCAGCCTCACTGGCCGAAGCAGCCCGCTGGGGCCGTGTTGAAGGCGACGGCCATGTCTTCCTGACCGTTGACGGCACGGAATATCCCGTCGGCCAGTACCCGGGAGTCAGCGCCGACGAGGCCCTGGGCTACTTTGCCCGGAAGTTCGACGACGTCGTGGCCCAGATCGTCCTGCTGGAACAGCGTGTGAGCTCCAAGGCGCCCACCGCGGACATGCAGAAGACCGTCACGCACCTGCGCGAGCAGCTTGCCGAGCGGAACATGGTGGGCGACTTCCGCTCCGCCGAGGCACGGCTGGACGCACTGGTGACGCAGATCGGCGAGCTCGAAAAGGCCGAGAAAGCCGAGCACGACGCCGTCCGCGCCGCTGAGCTTGCCGCCCGCGAGGCCATCGTGGCCGAGGCCGAGGAAATCGCCGGCCACGATCCCGCGCAGATCCAGTGGAAGACCTCCAGTGCGCGGATGAACGAACTGTTCGAGAGCTGGAAGACCGCCCAGAAGAGCGGGGTCCGGCTCGGCCGCAGCAACGAGGACGCGCTGTGGAAGCGGTTCCGTGCCGCCCGCACTGTGTTTGACCGGCACCGCCGCGCGTACTTCTCCCAGCTGGACAGCACCAACTCGGCAGCCAAGGCAGCCAAAGAGAAGCTGATCGCCGAGGCTGAGGCCCTTTCCTCCTCGACCGACTGGGGCTTCGCCGCCGGCGAATACCGCCGCCTCATGGATGAGTGGAAAGCCTCCCCGCGCGCCAGCCGCAAGGACGACGACGCTCTGTGGGCCCGCTTCCGCGCCGCCCAGGACGTCTTCTTCACGAACAGGCAGGCAGCCAACGACGAGATCGACCAGGAATACGGTGCGAACCTGGTGGTGAAGGAAGCGCTCCTGGTGGAGGCCAACGAGCTCCTGCCGATCAAGGACCTACCGGCGGCCAAGAAGGCGCTGCAGTCCATCCGTGACCGCTGGGAAGAAGCCGGCAAGGTTCCGCGCGCCGACATGGGCCGTATCGAAGCCGGCCTGCGGAAGGTGGAGGACGCCGTCCGCCACGCCGAGGACGAAAACTGGAAGCGCTCCAACCCGGAGACGAAGGCGCGCACCAACAGTGCCCTGACCCAGCTCGAAGCCGCCATTGCCGGTCTCAAGGAAGACCTGGCCAAGGCGGAGAAGGCAGGCGACGAGCGCAAGATCATGGCAGCCCGGGAAGCCCTAGAGGCGCGCCAGGCCTGGCTGGAGCAGCTCGAGCGCTCGGCGAGCGAGCTCTCCTAGGCACGCGGCACACCAGCAAGCCAGTCCAGGCCCCGTTTCGGTTATCCACATGACCGGAACGGGGCCTGTTCCATGTCCGGGGAACCGGGAACGATGGCGGAATGGTACTCATGCCCCGCGCTCCCGCCGCACGTTCCGGGCAGCCTGTTCCGGACCGGGGCGCCCCCGGAATACCTGTTCCGGGCCGGCGCGCTCCCGGGCCGGGGCCGGAGCACTGCGAGCTCTACTCCCCCGGCGCGCTGTTCTCCTGGCCGGAGCTGCAGGCCATGGCCGCCGACGGTGTGCTGACGCAGCTGTACCAGCGCGGCTATCTGCCCCCGGGCGCCCCTGCCAGTCCGCAGCTTCGCGCCCGCGCCGCGTCACTGGCTGTGGCGCCGGCGATCCGGCAGCGGGTCGTGGCGGGGCGGATGACCGCGGCCTGGATCTATGGTTGCGCCGCGGAGCCGGACCGCCTGGCGCTGCTGGTTGACGCCAACCGACGGATTTCCAGCCTGAGGTCCGTGCGCGGCTGCACCTTCCACGAAGTTCGGCTGGGGCCGTTCGACGTCGTGAGCATGGGAGGTCTGATGGTGTCCAGCCCGCTGCGCACGGCCGTGGACGTGGCCTTGCATGTGGAGGCGGAACGGGCCGTGCCGGCCCTGAGGGCGTTACTGGCCCGTCCCGAGCTGGGCGTGCGTCTCCGGCTGCTCAGGCTTGCCGTCGAGGCCAGCCCGCGCGTCCCGCACAAACGGGCGGCGCTGGCGAAGCTGGCCGCCCTCCCGGCACAGCCGGAGGCGCCCGATGCAGCGGGCTAGCGTTGCTGGGTGCCGGACAGGTATCCTGGCCCGGCTTCCCGGGTCCGACCGCCGGGGCCGGATCAGCTGCGGCGGCGGTTTCCGGTGGTGCGGTACACGTCGAAGACGCCGTCGATCCGGCGGACTGCGCTAAGCACATGGCTGAGGTACTTGGGATCGCCCATTTCGAACGCAAACTTCGAGATTGCCACGCGATCCGTGGACGTGTGGACGCTCGCCGCCAGGATGTTGACGTGGTTTTCCGAGAGCACGCGGGTGACGTCGGAGAGCAGCGATTTGCGGTCCAGTGCTTCGACCTGGATCTCCACGAGGAACACGCTGGCCTGCGTGGGCGCCCAGTCCACTTCCACGATCCTGTCCGGCTGACCCATCAGACCGCTCACGTTCGTGCAGTCGGTCCGGTGCACAGAGACGCCGGAGCCGCGCGTGACGAAGCCAAGGATCGGGTCCGGCGGGACCGGCGTGCAGCACCGGGCCAGCTTCACCCAGACGTCGTCCACGCCGCGGACAACAACACCGGAATCGGAGAACCGGGTCTTGCTGACCTGGGTGGGGATGGAGACTTCGGTGAGGGCGTCGTCCGGGTGCTCGTTTCCACCGAGGCTCTCCACCAGGCGTTCCATGACGGACTGTGCGGAGGTGTGGCCGTCGCCCACGCCGGCGTAGAGCCCGGAGATGTCGACATACTTGAAGTCCTCCGCGATCGCGGCGAGGGCGTCGTGGGTCATGAGCCGCTGCAGCGGGAGGTTTTGCTTCCGCATCGCCTTGGTCAGCAGGTCCTTGCCGCGGTCAATCGCTTCCTCGCGGCGTTCCTTGCTGAACCATTGCCTGATCTTGTTACGGGCCCGGGCGCTCTTGACGAAGTGCTGCCAGTCCTGGCTGGGGCCGGCGCCTTCAGCCTTGGAGGTGAAGATTTCCACCCAGTCGCCGTGGTTCAGTTCGCTGTTGAGTGGAACGAGCTTGCCGTTGACGCGCGCGCCTATGGTCCGGTGGCCCACCTCGGTGTGCACGGCATAGGCGAAGTCCACGGGCGTGGATCCGGCAGGCAGGGCCATGACCTCGCCCTTGGGGGTGAACACGAACACTTCGCGGGCGTTGATTTCAAAGCGCAGGGAGTCGAGGAACTCGCCGGGGTCCGACGTTTCCTGCTGCCAGTCCACGAGGGAGCGCAGCCAGCCCATGTCGCCGTCGCGCGGGCTGCCTGGCCCGGCGGCCGTCCTGTTCGGCTGGTCCTTGTACTTCCAGTGCGCGGCGACGCCGTACTCGGCCCGCCGGTGCATTTCATGGGTGCGGATCTGGATTTCCACCGGCTTGCCGCCGGGACCGATCACCGTGGTGTGCAACGACTGGTACATGTTGAACTTGGGCATCGCGATATAGTCCTTGAACCGCCCGGGCAGGGGGTTCCAGCGCGAGTGCATCGCGCCCAGGGCCGCATAACAGTCGCGGACTGAATCGACCAGGACACGGACGCCCATGAGGTCGTTGATGTCGTCAAAGTCTTTATCGCGGACGATCATCTTCTGGTAGATCGAGTAGTAGTGCTTTGGCCGTCCGGTGATCGTGGCCTTGATCTTCGCTGCCCGGAGGTCTTCGGTGATCTGGTTACGGATGACCGAAAGGTTCTTTTCGCGCTCCGGCGTCCGGTCCCCCACCATGCGCACGATTTCCTCGTACACCTTGGGATACAGGGCAGCGAAGGACAGATCCTCCAGCTCCCACTTGATGGTGTTCATGCCCAGCCGGTGGGCCAGCGGCGCAAAGATTTCCAGGGTTTCGCGCGCCTTGCGGGCCGAGGACTCAGCCGAGACAAAGCGCCACGTGCGGGCGTTGTGGAGCCGGTCGGCGAGTTTGATCATCAGGACACGGATGTCCTTGGCCATGGCGACGACCATCTTGCGCACGGTCTCGGACTGGGCCGCCTCACCAAAGCTGACCTTGTCCAGCTTGGTGACGCCGTCCACGAGCATGGCCACTTCCGGGCCGAACTCGGCCTTCAGGTCTGCCAGCGTGTAGGAGGTGTCTTCGACAGTGTCGTGCAGCAAGGCCGCGGCCAGCGTGGTGCCGCTGAGGCCAAGTTCGGCGAGGATGGTGGCCACCGCGACCGGGTGCGTGATGTACGGGTCCCCGCTCTTGCGCTTTTGGCCCCGGTGGCAGCGCTCGGCAACCACAAAGGCGCGCTGGATGAGGTCGAAATCCTCTTTGGGGTTGTTGGCACGGACCGTGCGCAGCAACGGCTCCAGGATCGGCGAGTACGCGGGAGCACCGCGGCCAGTCAGCCGGGCAAGGCGTGATCTCGTGCGCTCGCGCCGGCCAGGAAACGTCGGCCGGGCACCTGAATTGTGAACCGGCACGGAAACATCGGGACGTCCGGGACCCACTAGGTCAGTCTGAGAACCCTGACCCAGGCCCTCGTCCGCAGGTGCCTTCGGCACCGGCGTCGAACGTTCTTCCAATGGAGCACCTCTCGCGACCGGTTAATTATTCAAGTGTATTCCCGCGGCAGGATACTTCGATAACCGGCCGGGATACGGCGACGGGCCGGGGCCGTCGAAATTGACGCCTCCGGCCCGTCTGCTGGGCTTGTGCTTAGGGTCTGGCGGGAGGCTCAGGCCGTAGCTGGCGACGCCGAAGACGTGGTCTTGGCGGCCGCTTCGGCGCGCCGCTGTTCCACCCGCTTGGCCTGCTTGACGAGCTCAGGTTCGCCCTGCCGCAGCGCGGCGTACAGCGGAGCCGCGATGAAAATCGTCGCGGCGGTGCCCACCAGGATGCCCACGAACAGTGCCAGGGACAGGTCCCGCAGCGTTCCGGCACCGAGCAGCCCGGCACCGATGAAGAGGATCGCGCCGACCGGCAGGATGGCCACCACCATGGTGTTGATGGACCGGACCAGGGTCTGGTTGATGGCGAGGTTGACCTCTTCGGCGAAGGTCCGCCGGGTKGACGCCTGCATGTCCGAGGTGTTTTCGCGGATCTTGTCGAACACCACCACGGTGTCGTACAGCGAATAGCTGAGGACTGTGAGGAAGCCGATGATGGCCGACGGCGTCACTTCGAAGTCACTGAGGCCGTATACACCGGCGGTCATGAACATCGTGACGGCCATGCCGACAAGTGCCGAGAGCGACATCTTCCAGGTCCGGAAGTAGAGCGCCATCAGGACGGCGGCCAGACCCACAAAGATTGCCAGGCCCATCAGCGCCTGCTTCGTGACGTCCGCACCCCAGGTGGGGCCGACGAAGGTTGACGTGACCTCGTTATCCGTCACGCCATAGGCCTTGGTGAGGCCTTCCTTGATCTGCAGCGTCTCGTCGTCGGTGAGCTTGTCCGTCTGGATGCGCATAGTGGTGCCGGCGACGTTAGCCACGCGAGGCACGGATCCCGTCACGACTCCCTGGACGGCTTTCTCGCCGAGGGAGGCATCGGTGGTCTTGACGTTGGAGACCGTGAATTCAGAGCCGCCGCGGAACTCGATGCCGAGGTTGAAACCACCCTTGGCGATCGGGATCAGGATCGAGAGGGCGACGGCGATCCCGGCGATCAGGAACCAGATCTTCCTGTAACCGACGAAGTCGTACGAGCGCTTGCCCGTGTACAGCTCATTGCCGAATGTTGAGAAGTTGACCATTTACTTGCCCTCCTTGGACGCGCTCTTGGAGGTACCGGCGAGCTGTGCCTGTTGTGCCTGATCCTGCTTTTCGGCGAGACGGCGTTCTGCAATGGTCATCCGGCGTTCTGCCTCGGCGGCGGCGCCGGTGTTCTTCGCGCGCACCACTGCCACGGGCTTGTCCTCCGGGGTACGCATCCTGCCGGCACCGCGGTACAGCGGGACGGCTCCCAGGCGCTTCGGGTCCAGACCCGAGAACCTGTGGCCTTCGCCGAAGAACTTGGTCCGGGCCAGCAGCTGCAGGGTGGGGTGGGTGAACATGAACACGACGATGAGGTCGGCGATCGCGGTGAGGCCGAGGGTGAACGCGAAGCCGCGGACGTTGCCCACCGCCACGAAGAACAGCACCACGGCCGCGAGGAGGTTCACGGCCTTGGAGGCGAGGATGGTGCGCTTGGCCCGCTTCCAGCCGTTTTCCACGGCCGAGACGAGGCCGCGGCCTTCGCGGAGCTCATCGCGGATGCGTTCGAAGTAGACGATGAACGAGTCGGCCGTCTGGCCGATCGCCACGATCAGGCCGGCGACGCCGGCGAGCGAAAGCCGGTAGTTTTCGGTCCAGCCGAGGATGGCGATGGCCAGGAACGTCAGCACCCCGGCGATCACGAGGGAAGCCACGGTCACGAGGCCAAGGGCCCGGTACTGGAACAGCGAGTAGACAAACACCAGCAGGAGGCCGATCACGCCGGCGAGCATACCCATGCGGAGCTGCTCCCCGCCGAGGGTTGCCGAGATCTGCTGTTCGCTCTGGATTTCGAAGCTGATCGGCAGGGCACCGAAACGAAGCTGGTCCGAGAGGGCCTTGGCCGACTCCTCGGTAAACCCGCCGGTGATCTGCGGCCGGCCGTCGGTGATGACGGCGAGAGAGCGCGGGGCGGAGATGACCTGGTCGTCCAGGACGATTGCGAACTGGGACTTCGGATCCGAGCCGGTCTGGCCGCCGCCGGCGGCATAGAACTTGTACAGACGCTCTGTGATTTCCTTGAACTTGGTGGTGCCCGCGTCATCGAACTGGATGTTGACGGCCCATTCATTGGTCACGGCACCCTGGGCGCCGCGCTGCAGCTGGAACGAGGACGACTTGATGTTCGAGCCCTTCACCTCAACCGGACCGAGGATGTACTTGATCGCCGGCGAATTGGCCGACGCCGGCTCACAGGTCACCAGCGGCTTGGTCGGGTCGGAGCGCTGCTGCTTGTCCTGGGACGGGTTGTCGCAGTCGAGTGCCTCAAACTGCTTGTAGACCTCGGGGGTAATCCAGTTCTCGTCGCTGCTGTTGGCGGGTTCCGCCGTCGGCTTCGGCAGCTGGTCGGCCGGGGTCCGGGACGCCTCTGGGACCGCAGCGCCGGGGCCAGTCTGGATAACCGGGCGGAAGTTCATGTCGGCGGAGGCCTGGATCAGCGCACGGGTCTCCTTGGCAGGCGTTCCCGGGAGGCTGACGACCACGTTGCGGCCGGACTGCGTGCTGATTTCCGCTTCCGCTACGCCCGAGCCGTCCACGCGCTGACGAATGATCGCCACGGCCTGGTTGAGCTGGTCTTCGGTAATACCCGAACCACCCTCAACCTTGGGCGCCAGGATCATCTGGGTGCCGCCTTCAAGGTCCAGGGCGAGCTTTGGAGCCCAGCCCGCCTGGCCGGCAATCGTGCCGCCCGCCAGGACAGCCGTCATGGCGGCGATGAGTACGCCAAGCCAGACCAGCATCCTGATGGCTGAGTTTTTGGGGCCAGTTCGTGCCATTGTCGATCTTTCTATTATTTGCGGCGGATCCGCCGGCGCGGGCTCTGGGCCCCCGCCGACGGATGCCCGCAACCGTTGCTTCGCGGGACAGCTCAGGTAGGCAGACTAGCTGTCTTTTTTACCTTCGTCATTGAGGCGGCGCAGGGTTTCCTCGGGAGTTTCATTGATGGGCGCTTCGTTGACAGCGGCGGCGCTGTCCGTGTTCTCAGCGTTCACCTTCTCAGTGGTCAGCGAGGACGCGTCGTCGGGAACAACCGTCGGCTCCTCGGCCGCAACAACCGGCTCCACAATTTTGGTGACGGCCTGCCGGTGCACGGTGGCGGTGTTGCCCGGGGAGAGCTCGAGCGTGACCTTGTTCTCGGCCTCATCGATGTTGATGATCCGCCCGAACAGTCCGAAGCTCGTCATGACCTCCACACCGGGCTCGAACTTGGACTGAAGCTTGGCCTGCTGCTGCTGGGTCTTCTTGTTGCGGCGGAACATCATGAAGACGAAAAGTCCGAGCATGACGAACAGGAGAACCGTCATGATGTCGATGCCGCCGCCGGCCTGCGGCTGGGTCTGGGCAGAAATAAGTCCGAACACAGGGATTGTTCCGTTCTCTACTTGCATAGCTGTTTTTCAGCAACGTCCGTTTGCTCCGGGCGGCGCGGGCAGGGGTCTGCACAGCAAGCTGGCAAAGAGACCATCCCCAAACCGCCGGCGGCTACCTGCTCTCCGCCCACGGAAACAAAACCCGAACGTGCCGAGCGTCATACCAGTCTAAAGGGAAAAGCTGAAAGTACGGTGCTAGCGGCTGTTTCTGATTCGCTGCGGACCTGTTTCGTCACCGAGAACCCCGCCGGACTCGCCCTGCGGGCCCCCGCCCAGCTCATCGGCCCGCTCATCGGACAGCTCATCGGCCCGGAACAGCTCCAGCGGGTCCTGGCCGAAGACGCCGGCAGGAACGGCGAAGCCCAAGTGCGTCCACGCCGGCGCCAGGGCTATGCGGCCGCGTGGCGTCCGGCCCAGCAGCCCCTCCCGCACCAGGTAGGGCTCGGCGACCGTTTCCACGGTCTCCGTTTCCTCGCCGACGGCGATCGCGAGGGTGGACAGGCCCACCGGCCCGCCGCCGAACTTGGTAATGAGGGCTTCGAGAACGGCGCGGTCCAGCCGGTCCAGGCCGCGTTTGTCTACCTCGTACATATCCAGGGCGGCGGACGCCGCCCTGGCATCAATTTGCTCGATGCCGTGCACGAGTGCCCAGTCCCGGACCCGGCGCAGGAGCCGGTTGGCGATGCGCGGCGTGCCCCGGGACCGGCCGGCGATCTCGCTGAATCCGGCCGAGTTGACCTTGAGGTCCAGCAAGCCGGCGGAACGGCGCAGAACCAGTTCCAACTCTTCCACTGAGTAAAACTCAAGGTGGCCGGTGAAACCGAACCGGTCCCGCAACGGCCCTGGAAGCAGGCCAGCCCGCGTGGTGGCGCCGACCAGCGTAAAGGGCGGCAGTTCCAGCGGGATGGCCGTGGCGCCGGCGCCTTTGCCGACGACGATGTCGACGCGGAAATCCTCCATCGCCATGTACAGCATTTCCTCGGCCGGGCGGGACATGCGGTGGATTTCGTCCAGGAACAGGACCTCGCCTTCAGAGAGCGAGGACAGGATGGCTGCGAGATCGCCCGCGTGCTGGATGGCCGGGCCGCTGCTGATCCGCAGCGGGACGTTCATTTCGGCGGCGATGATCATGGACAGCGTGGTCTTGCCCAGCCCTGGAGGGCCGGAGAGCAGCACGTGGTCCGCGCTGCGGCCACGCATGCGCGAGGCTTCCAGGACGAGGGACAGTTGCTTGCGGACCCGGTGCTGGCCCACGAAGTCGTGCAGATTCTTGGGCCGGAGGGCGGCTTCGATGACGCGCTCCTCCGGCTCTTCTCCCCCGGCGACAATCGATGGCTCAGCCACGCGCGCCTACCCGGTTTCCGGCGCGGGCGCCGTCCTGCCCCAGCCAGCGCAGCGTCGCGCGGAGGATTTCCGCCACATTGCCGTTCGCGGCCAGGTCCGGGGAATCGGCCAGGGATTTGTCGATGCTGGCGGTGGCGTCCTTTTCGGACCAGCCAAGGCTGGTCATCGCGGCGACGACCTGCGGCTTCCAGACGGATTCCGCGGAAACCGCCGCGACGGGCGCACCAGCGGTGCCGTGCGGCACGAGCTTGCCGGCGAGTTCCAGCACGATCCGGCCGGCCACCTTCGGTCCAATTCCGGGGACCTTCGTGAAGGCCTTGCCGTCGCCGGAGTGGGCGGCCACGCGGATGGCTTCCGGCTCGTGGACTGCCAGCACGGCCAGGGCCAGGCGGGGTCCGACGCCGCTGACGCTGAGCAGGATATCGAACACTTCCCGCTCGTCATCGCTGGCGAAGCCGAACAGGGTCAGCGAGTCCTCCCGCACGATCAGGGACGTGAACAGCTTCCCCTCCTCCCCCACCCGGAGGCCGCTGAGGGTCTGGGGCGTGGCGCTGACGCTCATGCCGGCGCCGTTGAGGTCGATCACGGCGGAGGACAGGCCAACGTGCGCAACGGTTCCGCGAAGAAAACTGATCAAGGCCGGGCTCCTGGGTCTGCAGCCGGGTAACCCGACTATCCGAACATATCTACGAATACCCTACCAAGTTCCAAGGGGGGACAGCCGGACATTCAGCGCGCACGGCGCGCTTTTGCCTCCGCGTCCGCCCACGCCCGCTGGGCCGGAGTGAGGGACTGGCTGCCCGGGCCCGTCGTCGCCACGGCGGCGCCGCTGCCGGCCCGCCAGGCGTGGGTAATGGCCAGCGCGAGGGCGTCGGCGGCGTCGGCGGGGCGCGGGGGCGCGTCCAGCCGGAGGATCTTGGTCACCAGCTTCGTGACTGCGTCCTTGTTCGAGGTCCCGCTTCCCGTCACGGCGGCCTTGACCTCGGACGGAGTGTGAAGCGCCACCGGGATGCCGCGGCGCGCGGCGGCGGCAATGACCACGCCGGAGGCCTGCGCCACGCCCATGACCGTGCTGACGTTGAGCTGGGAAAAGACCCGCTCCACGGCGAGGACGTGCGGTTCGTACTGGTCCAGCCACTCGTCGATGGACGTGGCGATGACAAGCAGCCGCTGGTCCAGGCTCTCCTCGGGGGACGTGCCCACTACGCCGAAGGCCACCATGGTGGCCCGCCGGTTTCTTTCGACGTCGACGACGCCGAGCCCGCAACGGGTGAGGCCCGGGTCAACCCCCAGGACGCGCAGGGTCAAGACCGGGCCTCAAAATCACGGCTGGGTGAGGGTGTCACTCGGCTTCCAGTGCGGCCTGCACTTCGTCGCTGAGGTCGGCGTTGCTGTAGACGTTCTGGACGTCGTCGAGTTCTTCCAGGGCGTCCACGAGCTTCATGAACTTCTTGGCGGCGTCGAGGTCCAGCGGCACCTGCATCGACGGCACAAACTCGGCCTCATCGGTGTCGTACTCGATTCCGGCTTCCTTGAGGGCATCGCGGATGGCCTGGAGGTCGGTCGGCTCTGAGTGGATCTCGAAGCCGTCGCCGTTGTCCTTGACTTCCTCGGCTCCGGMGTCGAGGACTGCCATCAGGACGTCGTCTTCGCTGAGACCGTTCTTCGGCAGCGAGACGACGCCCTTGCGGCTGAAGAGGTAGCTGACCGAACCGGGATCGGCGATCGTGCCGCCGTTGCGGGAGATGGCGAGCCGGACCTCGGAGGCGGCGCGGTTCTTGTTGTCCGTGAGGCACTCGATCAGCAGCGCGGAGCCCTGCGGGCCGCGGCACTCGTACATGATTTCGGTGTAGTCCACGACTTCGCCGGTGAGCCCGGCGCCGCGCTTGATGGCGCGGTCGATATTGTCGGCGGGCACCGAGGTCTTCTTCGCCTTGGTGACGGCGAGTTCCAGGCTCGGGTTGCCGGACAGGTCAGGGCCGCCCATGCGCGCGGCGACTTCGATGTTCTTGATCAGCTTGGCGAACGACTTGGCCCGGCGGCTATCAAGGATGGCCTTCTTATGCTTGGTCGTCGCCCATTTGGAGTGGCCTGACATGCTTTACGCTTCTCCTCTGATCATTCGAATAAACAGTTCATGCACGCGCTTCTCCCCCGTCACTTCCGGGTGGAAGGAGGTGGCCAGCAGCTTGCCGGAACGCACTGCAACAATTCTAGCCGTCCCGTCCAGGACAGCGGCATGCGAGGCATGCTCCGGGTCCGCGGGTTCCACCTGCGCCAGGACCTCGACGCCCGGACCCATACGCTCCACCCATGGGCCGCGGATGAATACCGCATGGACGGGAGCCACACCGGAGCCGGTGTCGCTGAAGCCCAGTCCCTTGAATTCGAGATCGGTCTCGAAGGACTCGCGCTGCCGGCCGAAAGCATTGCGGCGCACCGTAATATCCAGGCCGCCGAAGGTCTGCTGCGGGTTCCCGGCAAGGTCCGTCGCCGGATCTGCGATCTCGTCCGCGAGCAGGATCATGCCCGCGCAGGAGCCATAAACTGGCAGGCCGTCGGCGATGAGTTTGCGCAACGGATCCGCGAGATCGAAGGCGCGTGCGAGCTTGTCGATGGTGGTGGATTCACCGCCGGGAATGATCAGGCCGTCGAGGCCGTCGAGCTCGGCCGGGCGGCGGACTCCGATGCCGGTGGCGCCCATATCTTCCGCTGCACGCAAGTGCTCCCGGAAGTCGCCTTGAAGGGCGAGGACACCGATCCGTAGGCCTGTACCCGCGCGGGAAAGGTCCGAAGAAGGGGGGTTGGTCATCCATTCAGCATAGTGCTACTGCCTCCGTCCGGGCGCCGCCCGGCAGGGTTCCATGCCGCTGCTGGGATATATTACAGAGCATGCTTTACTTCAGCGTTCCGCTCGGCAAGCTCGTCCGCCGGGTCTCCCGGCTCAGGGGCGGAGGCTCGGCCCTTCCCGGGCTTGTGGTCGAAAAAATCGACCCCGGTTTCATGCGGCGGACACTGTCCACGCTGCCACTGGGGGTCGCCGTCGTCAGTGGCACGAACGGGAAGACCACCACCACCAAGATGGTGGTGGAACTTCTGGAGAGCCAGGGGCTGAAGGTCTTCACCAACCGCACCGGCAGCAACTTCACCCGCGGCGTGGCCGCGGCGCTCCTGGGCGAGGTGGACTGGCGGGGCCGGCTCGATGCCGACGTCGCGGTCCTGGAACTGGACGAGGCGCACGCCGTGCACTTCGTCAACAAGGTCCCGCCGCGGTACAGCCTCCTGCTCAATGTCCTCCGCGACCAGCTGGACCGTTTCGGCGAGATCGATAAGACCGCTGAACTGCTCCAGCACATCGCGTCCAAGACCACCGGGACCGTTGTCCTGAACCGGGAAGACCCCCGCGTGGCCCGGATCGCCCAGACCCTGGACGGGCCGGAGGTGCTCTACTTCGGGCTGGACGATTCCCTGCTGAGCACCTTCCCCAACGACGACGACATGCGCGCCGCCCCGGGGAGCCCGGTGCCTCCCGCACCGGCCCGGCCGGCCGCCGACGTCGTGCTGCGCCGCGTGGGCGCCGACGACGCCGATTTCGAGTACGACGGCGCGACGGTCACCACGGCGATGAAGCTGCGCGGCGTCTACAACATCTTCAATGCCGCCGCCGCACTGACCCTGGCCCGCGGTGTCTCGGGCGCCCGCGGCACCGGTACCGACCAGGCCGGCCTGCTCACGGCGCTGTCCAAGGTGGCGCCGGCGTTCGGCCGCGGCGAGAGCCTTGTGGTCGATGGCCTGCCGCTGGAACTGGTCCTGGTCAAGAACCCCAGCGGTTTCCGGCTCGGCCTGAAATCGTTCCCGGCCGCCGGGTACGCCACGATGATCGCGATCAATGACAATTACGCTGACGGACGGGACATGTCCTGGCTGTGGGACGTCGAATTCGACACCCTCCGCGACGGCGGCGTGGACCAGCTCACGGGCTCCCGCGCGTACGACATGGCGCTGCGGCTGCAGTACGACGACGTCGCCATCGGCGCCGTCGACACGGAAATCGCGCCGGCACTGGCAGCGTTCATCCGCGGCGGCCAGGGCAAGCCGAAGAGGATCTTCTGCACCTACACGGCCATGCTGGCCATCCGCCGCGAGCTGTCCAAAATCACCACAGTGGAGGTGGTCTCATGACCCCCCGGTCCCCCGAAACCCCGCACGAGCTCTCCTTTGGGCACGAACTTCCGCCCGAAGATTCCGCGGCCCCCAGCAAGGGAACCATCCGGGTCCTGCAGCTCTACCCGCGGGACATGAACATCTACGGCGACTGGGGCAACGCCCTGGTCCTCGCGCAGCGCCTGCGCTGGCACGGCTACACGCCGGAACTGCTCGAATACAACGTCGGTGACCCGTTCCCGGCAGACGTGGACCTGATTGTCGGTGGCGGCGGACAGGACAGCGGACAGCTCGTCATCCAGGACGACCTCCTCTCCCGGGAGTCCATCCTGAAGCAACTGGCCGACGCCGGCACCCCGATGCTCGTGATCTGCGGGCTGTACCAGCTCTTCGGGAAGTTCTTCAAGACCCGGCTCGGCTCGGTCCTTCCGGGCATCGGCATCCTGGACGTGGAGACCCACGGCACCGACGAACGCCTGATCGGCAACGTCACCGTCTCCTCCCCCGAGTTCGGCAGCATCCTTGGCTATGAGAACCACAGCGGCCAGACCACGCTGGGACCCGGCGTCGAACCGCTCGGAACCACCGCCAAGGGCACGGGCAACAACAGCACTGACGGCCAGGAAGGCGCCCGCTACCGCAACATCGTGGCGAGCTACCTGCACGGCTCACTGCTGCCCAAGAACCCGGCCCTCGCGGACTTCCTGATCCGGACCGCCGTCGAACGCAAATACGGGAGCTTCACGCCGGGCACCCCGGACGACTCCTACGCGGTGCTGGCGCGCGAACACGCCGCCCGCCGTCCCCGCTAACCCAGATGGCCGGCACCCAGGGCAGCGGGATCCTGATTGGGCGCGACACGCCGGGGCGTACGGATGTCCAGGAATTCTTGAGCGGGCACCTCGCGGACATGTATGCCACCTCTCCCGCGGACAGCGTGCACGCGCTGGATCACGGGGCTCTTTCCGATCCGGCGATCACGTTCTGGACCGCTCGGCAGGGCTCCGAGTTGGTCGGCTGCTGCGCTCTCAAGCAGCTGCAACCCGGTCAGGGCGAGATCAAGTCAATGCGCACCGCAGCCCACGCCCGCGRCCGGGGCATTGCGACGCTTCTGCTCGCCCACCTCCTTGAGCAGGCCCGGCAAAGCGGCTACGAACGGTTGTTCCTTGAGACCGGCAGCCAGGATTTCTTCGCCCCCGCCCGCCGGCTGTACCACCGGCACGGGTTCGTCGACTGTCCGCCGTTTGCCGACTACGCACTCGACCCGAACAGTGTCTTCATGACCCGTGACCTGCGCTAACTGCCGTTGACGAACGCCAACACGTCCCGGGCGACCCGGCTGCTGGCGGCCACCCGAAGATGACCTTGGCCTTCATACCAAATCAGTGTGCAGTCCGGGATCAGTCCGGCGGTCTCGGCTGCAACATCCTTCGGGAAGAACTTGTCGTGGTCCCCGCAGATGAGCAGTACCGGCGGCCGGATCCTTGGCAGAACGTCCCGTGAATTGAAGCTCAGCTCCGCCCGGACTTCAGTCTGTACGTCATCCGGCGGGTAGTCTGAGCCGGCGAGCAGGCGGCCACCGATGAGGGGCCCCAGTAGCCGGCGGAGCCACCTCAGCCGCGTCCCTGGAAACAGGTACTCGGCGAACACTGTCCCGGCCCGCCCGGCGTCGCCGCTAACCAGGGCGCCGGCCATCCGCGCGTCGACGTCCTTGCCCCAGTCGCTGAGCTCGGCCGCCGCGATGACCACAACGATCCGGCCGAAAGCGTCGGGGTGCAGGGCCGCGAGGTACTGGGCAATCATTCCGCCGAAGGATTCGGCCACGACGACGTCAACGTGTCCGCCGAACTCCTCCGAGATCACGTGGGCGTAGTCGCCGGCCATGTCGGTAATTGTGTGCCCGGGCGGCATGTTCCTGCGGCGCGTCACGATCCAAACGGAATATCCCGCGTTCAGATACGGCTGGAACTGCCGGCGGAACATCCGGCGCATCATCCCCTGAGGCACCGCACTGCCTGGGCCGCCCTGGATAAACAAGAGCGTCTTCGGGCCGCTTCCCCAGCACAGGTAATCCATTCCGTTCCGGAACGTCCCGCGCCTGGCACTTTGCTGAGCCGCCAGTGCTCTCGCCATCATCGGCTGACGTAGCTTCCCCGCAGCAGTTCGGCAAACTCCGCCGGCCGGGATGCCGGCCACCAGTGGCCGCTGTCCACCCGGATGACCGTGAGGTTGTCCACCCACGAATCCAGTCCGTCCACGAGGTCCGGCGACAGGAAGGAATCCTTCCGCGGCGTCACCACCAGGACGGGCATCGTCACGCGGCCGCCTGCGGGCCAGGTCCGTGCCCGGAAAAAGTTGGCGCGGTAGAGCGCCAGCCCCCGGATGGGATCATCGCCGACGTCGCGCTTCGCCGTCCGCTCGTAGCGTTTGGTGAGGAACAGGCGCCAGGCGGCCTCTGGCAGCTGCGGGACGAGGAACGCGGCAATGTACCAACTGCGGGCCAGTTGGCCGGCCAGCTGCGGCCACGCCCGGGGACGCGAATACCGGCTTCGCACCCAGCGGGCAAAGTGCCGCAGGTCCGGGCCCGAAATGGACGTGTACCGGCCGATCAGGTCCGCGGCCCTGCGGTCCTGGACGGCCGCCCAGCCCTGGATGGATCCCCAGTCATGGCCCACGAGATGGACGTCCGTGGCCCCGATAGCTGTCAGCACGGCGAACATATCATCCACGAGGGTCTTCAGGGTGAAGTCTCCGGGGAGTCCGACGACGGCGGACGCGCCCGCGTTCCGGGTGTCGTAGGCGACCACGTGGTGGCTTCTGGCCAGGTCCCGGATGGCCGGCAGGTAGACCTGATGGTCGTCGGGATAGCCGTGCACCAGCAGCAGCGTCGGCACATCCGGTCCGGGCTCCGGGCCGTACTCAAATACGGCCAGCTCGGCGCCGTGCGACGCGACCGTGCGGCGTCGTTCAGTGAACATCTCCATGCTGCCCAAGCTTAGGGCTCCTTGGCGAGAATCAGCTCGTGGGCGCCCGCCGCCGCGGCGCCCATCGACTCCAGCACAGCAGTGGTGCGCCGGCGCGTGGCGGCGTCCGCCGCCGTGCCGGCACACCGGCCCTGCGGGGCGTCGGCCGCCACCGAACACCAGCGGTAGGGTCCGCGGACCATCACCGACGGCGCCCAGGCGAGGTCCGAGGCAGCCCAGGCCCCTGTGGCGTCCTGGCTGAACTGCACCCGGACCAACAGGCCCTCGTTGTTGACCACGAACGACGGCGAGAGCTCGGTAATGCCGTTGCCGAGCCCGTACACAATCCAGGTTCCCTTGTACTTCTCGATCGGCAGCACCGAATGGCTGTGGTGCCCGTAGATCATGCTGAACAGCCCGCTGTCCACGAGCGCATGGGCGACGTCGCGCTGCTGAGTGTTCGGCACGCTGGAATACTCAGCGCCGGCGTGCATGACCCCCAGCACGATGTCGGCTCCCAAAGCCCTGGCCTTGCGCGCCCTGGAAATCATTGCGGCCGGATCGAGCAGGTCGACCTGCCAGGCCTGCTCGGCACGCAGCCCATTGAGGCCGTACGCGGCATCGACGACCGCGATCTTTGCCGCTGGGGTCTGCAGGATCAGCACTTCCTGCGACTCCGCCTCGGTCCGGTATGAGCCCGTGTGCCTGAGCCCGGCGGCGTCGAGGGCGTCCAGGGTGCGGACGAGGCCAGCGGTGCCGCGGTCAACCGTGTGGTTGCTGGCCGTCGTGCAGGCCTGATACCCCACACCCCGGACGGCGGTTAGGATCTGCGGCGGGACGTTGAAGGACGGATACCCGGAGAACGGTCCGTCCGGGCCCGCCACCGGGGTTTCCAGATGGCAGATCGCCACATCGCTCGTCTCGATGTAACGCCGCTGGCCCTCCAGCAACGGCCCGAAGTCCAGCCCCGCCGCGCCGGCAGCACGGGCATCCTCGCGGGCCTGCTGCCAGAGCTGGGGGTGGACCAGCATGTCCCCGGTGACCAGGACGGAGGTGCATCGGAGGGCCGCACAGCCGGGACCCGTACCCGGCGTCGGGGTCGGGGTCGGGGTCGGGGTCGGCGTCGGCGTCGGGGTGCCCGACGGCGGCTGAGCGCTGCCTGCCGCTCCCCCGGTACTGCCGGTTGCCGCCGAGGGGCTTGGGACGCCCGGCCGGGCGAGGAGTCCGCAGGATGCCAGCGACGCCGCGAGGACAACGGCCGCGACCGCGGACAACATCGCACCGTGCGGCGTTGCTGTCCTGGTCTTCATGCCGGTCATCCTACGTTGGGCGGAATCACAACACACGGAGGCGATCGTTGAGAACCCGCGTGCTGCATGAAAGAGTCACTTCATGACCAATCCCCTCCTGAGCCCCAGCACACTGCCCTACGGCCTGCCGCCGTTCTCGGACATCGAAGACGCGCACTTCGCCGAGGCCGTTGAGGCAGGCCTGGCCGAGCACCTTACCGAAATCCAGGCCATCGTGTCCGACCCGGCGGCCCCGTCCTTCGAGAACACCGCCTTGGCCATGGAACGCTCCGGCCGGCTTCTGGAACGGGCGGCCGCCTCGTTCTTCACCCTGGTTTCCGCGGACGCCTCGGACGCCATCCGCGACCTCGAGACCCGTCTCTCCCCGCTCTTCTCCGCCCATCAGGACGCCGTCTACCTCAACCGTGGGCTCTACGAACGCTTCGCGGCGCTGGACACTGACGTCCTGGACGGGGAGTCCGCCCGGCTGGTAGAGGAATACCTTAAGGAGTTCCGGGCCTCCGGCATCCAGCTTGACGACGCCGGCCAGGAGCGCCTCAAGGACGTCAACGCCGAGCTTGCCCGGCTCGGCACCGAGTTCGGGCAGCGCGTCAAGGAAGGCATGAAGTCCGCCGCCCTGCTGCTGGACGACGCCGCCGACCTCATCGGCCTGCCCGCCGACGACATTGCCAGCGCCGCCGAGGCCGCCAGGACCGCCGGGCACGAGGGCAAGTTCCTGCTGACCCTGATCCAGCCAAGCAACCAACCCGCCATGGCCGCCCTGGCTAACCGGGAGGTCCGCCGGCGGCTCTACGAGGCCTCGATCGGCCGCGGCAGCGGCGGCGGCAGCTTCGATGTGCTCGATCTGGTCAAGGACATGGTCAGGCTCCGCGCCGAGAAGGCGGGCCTGCTGGGGTTCGCGAACTTTGCCGAGCTGAGTGTGGACCGGCAGACGGCACCGGACTTCCAGGCCGTTCAGGACATGATGAGCCGGCTGGCCCCCGCCGCCATCCGCAACGCCGACGCCGAGGCCGACGCGCTTGCCGAGGCCTCCGGTCACCCCCTCGAGGCCTGGGACTGGGCGTATTACTCGGCCAAGGTCAAGCGTGAGCGGTATGCCGTGGACGAGCAGGCCCTGCGGCCCTACTTCGAGCTGGACCGGGTTTTGAACGACGGTGTGTTCTTCGCGGCGAACGCCCTGTACGGTGTCACCTTCCATGAACGCGCCGACCTCGCCGGCTACCACCCGGACGTGCGCGTCTGGGAAGTGAAGAATTCCGACGGCACGGACCTGGGCCTGTTCCTGGGCGACTACTACACGCGCGAAACGAAGCGCGGGGGTGCGTGGATGAATTCCCTCGTGGAGCAGTCCGGGCTGCTGAACACCCGTCCTGTGGTGATCAACAACCTCAACATCTCCAAGCCGCCGGCCGGCGAGCCCACCCTGCTGACGCTGGATGAACTCCGCACCACCTTCCACGAGTTCGGCCATGCCCTGCACGGCTTGTTTTCCGCCGTCACGTATCCCCGGTTCTCCGGTACCAACGTGCCGCGGGACTTCGTGGAATACCCGTCGCAGGTCAACGAAATGTGGATCATGTGGCCCGAGGTCCTGGCCAACTACGCCCGGCACCACGCGACCGGCGAGGCCCTGCCGCAGGAAACCGTGGACAAGCTCAACGCCGCGCAACTCTGGGGCGAAGGCTTCGCCACCACGGAATACCTCGGCGCGGCCCTGCTGGACCTGGCGTGGCACGTCCTGGACGGCTCCGATGTCCCGGAGGACGTCGTCGAGTTCGAAGCGAAGGCACTGGCCGCGGCGGGCATCGCCCACAGCCTGATCCCGCCGCGCTACCGGACAGGCTACTTCCAGCACATCTTCGCCGGCGGCTGGTACGCCGCCGGCTACTACTCCTACATCTGGAGCGAAGTCCTGGACGCCGACACCGTGGAATGGTTCAAGGAAAACGGCGGACTCAGCCGCGCTAACGGCAATTTCTTCCGGGACGAACTGCTTTCCCGCGGCAACAGCCGGGACCCGCTGGAGTCATTCCGCGCTTTCCGCGGCCGGGACGCGGATCTTGGGCCACTGCTGAAACGCCGCGGCCTCGACTAATCCTTCATCGATTGCTCCGTAGGCGCCCTTTAGGAGCCTGATAAGGGCAGTTACGGAGCAATCGACGGGGAAACGACGACGGCGGCGAGTCACCAGGAAAGGTGACTCGCCGCCTGTCGTTCAATCAGGAGCGCAAGGCGAAGGGCGGTGTGATCCGGCAGCGTGCGTAAAAGGGGCCCCGCGCCCCGAGCAGCTGCTCAGCTGCCAACAGGGCGCGGGGAATAGCACGCAGAGGATCAGCGCCGTCCGGCGCCCCCAAAGGCGCGAACTACCAGCCGCGCTCGGCGAGGCGGTGCGGCTGCGGGATCTCGTCGACGTTGATGCCGACCATGGCCTCGCCCAGGCCGCGGGAGGCCTTGGCGATCTCGTCCGGGTCATCGAAGAAGGTGGTGGCCTTCACGACGGCGGCGGCACGCTGGGCCGGGTTGCCGGACTTGAAGATTCCGGAGCCGACGAACACGCCGTCGGCGCCGAGCTGCATCATCATCGCGGCGTCGGCCGGGGTGGCGATGCCGCCGGCGGTGAACAGCACCACCGGGAGCTTGCCGGTCGCGGCAACTTCCTTGACCAGTTCGTACGGTGCCTGCAGCTCCTTTGCCGCGACGTAGAGCTCGTCCTCGGCCATGCCGGCGAGCTTCTTGATCTCGGCGCGGATCTGGCGCATGTGCGTGGTGGCGTTGGAGACGTCGCCGGTGCCGGCCTCACCCTTGGACCGGATCATCGCCGCGCCCTCGTTGATGCGGCGCAGCGCCTCACCGAGGTTGGTCGCACCGCAGACGAACGGAACGGTGAAGTTCCACTTGTCGATGTGGTTGGTGTAGTCCGCCGGGGTCAGGACCTCGGACTCGTCAATGTAGTCCACGCCGAGGGACTGCAGGACCTGCGCCTCGACGAAGTGGCCGATCCGGGCCTTGGCCATGACGGGCACGGACACGGCCGCGATGATCTTGTCGATCATGTCGGGATCGGACATGCGGGACACGCCGCCCTGGGCGCGGATATCGGCCGGAACGCGTTCCAGCGCCATCACGGCCACGGCACCGGCGTCTTCGGCGATGCGGGCCTGCTCGGCGTTGACGACGTCCATGATGACGCCGCCCTTGAGCATCTCAGCCATGCCGCGCTTGACGCGGCTGCTGCCCGTGACGTTCTTCGCGGACGCGCCGGCTTCGCTGCTTACATCAGGTGTAGACACAAAAACCCCTATGGGTAGATAGATGACCTCGCCGGGGCGCGGACGGCACGTAAATGCCGTGTCTCGCACACACCGGATTACCGGATCCATTGGCCGGTAAAGCTAATACTATCCCCCGGCCGGGGCACGGCAGAATTCGAGTCACAGCACTCGAATCACGCGCCGGGCCGGGGATTCGGCCAGTCCGCCGGGGCGCCGTGGGGGCAGTCAGGCGGACCGTTCCGTGGCGGTACCTTCGGGTTCCTCCAGCGACTGGCGGTGGACTGTCACGATGCGCTGGATCACCGTCACCAGGCTCGCCGCCGCGAGGAGGCACAGCGTCACGAACAGCACGACGACGGGCAGGCCCAGGCCCGTGAGTCCCGTCACCACCAGCACGGACACGAGGCGCTCCGCGCGTTCGGCGATGCCGACGTTGGCGTGAAAGCCCAGGGCTTCCGCCTTGGCCCGAGCGTAAGAGACCACCATGCCGAGCACAAGGCAGACGATGGCGGCAATGGCGATCGGCGGGTTGGCACCGCCGGTGAAGAACCAGACGGCGAGGCCGGCGAAGAGGGCGCCGTCGGCCACGCGGTCCAGGGTGGAGTCCAGGAAGTTGCCCCACCGGCCGCCGCGATGCTGCATCCGGGCCATGATGCCGTCAATGACGTCGGAGAAGATGAACGCCGTGATGAACACGGTCCCCCACAAGAGCTGCCCGAGCGGGTAGAACACGAGGGCGCCGATCACCACACCGAGCGTGCCGACCACCGTCACGGCGTCCGGAGACACGCCGATCCGCAGGAGCCAGCGGGCGACAGGGGAAAACAGGGCGGTGAAGAAACCCCGGGCGTGCCTGTTAAGCATCCTTCTCCCCAGCTGTTTCCTGCTGCGCTGGCATTTCCTGCTGAATTGGCATTTCCTGCGGCCACGCGTCGGCCACCTGCTGGCGAACCTCCCCGAGGGTCTGCGTGATCGCCTTCGTCTGGGCAATGATGGGGAAAAAATTTCCGTCCCCGCCCCAGCGCGGCACCACGTGCTGGTGCAGGTGGCCGGCGATGCCCGCCCCGCCGGTGACGCCCTGGTTCATGCCCAGATTGAAACCGGAGGGGTTGGCGACTTTGCGGAGCACCCGCATGGCCGTCTGGGTCAGCTCGGCGAATTCCGCCGTTTCCTCGACCGTGAGATCGGTGTAGTCGGGGATGTGCCGGTAGGGGCAGACCAGCAGGTGGCCCGGGTTGTACGGGAAGAGGTTCAGCACCACATAGCTGGTCCTTCCCCGGTACACGATCAGGGAGTCCTCGTCGCCCCGCTCGGGTGCGACGCAGAACGGACAGTCGTCCGGGTTCTTGAACTGCTGCTGGCCGCCCTTGATGTACGCCATCCGGTGCGGGGTCCACAGGCGCTGGAAAGCGTCCGGGACCCCGGCGAGGCCGAAGTCGTCCGTCACGGCGTGGTCGCCCGGATACTCCGGCCCGGCCCCTGTGGTTTCCTGCACGCGCTGCCTTCCGTCTGCCTAGCTGGTCCGGTTTCGGACAGCGTCGACGATCCGCTGGACGGCCTCGGCCACGGGCACGCCGTTGTCCTGGCTGCCGTCACGGAAGCGGAAGGACACGGCTCCCGCGTCAGCGTCGTCTCCGCCGGCGATCAGCACGAACGGGATCTTGTCCTTGCTGGCGGTGCGGATCTTCTTCGGGAAACGGTCCGAGGAGATGTCCACCTCGGCGCGGATGCCGACCGCCTTGAGCTGGTCCACGACGTCGAACATGTAGTCGTTGAAAGCCTCCGCCACCGGGATGCCCACCACCTGCACGGGCGCCAGCCAGGCGGGGAAGGCACCGGCGTAGTGTTCGGTCAGAACGCCCATGAAGCGCTCCACTGAGCCGAACAAGGCGCGGTGGATCATCACGGGCCGCTGCCGGGTGCCGTCCGCGGCCTGGAACTCGAGCTCGAAGCGTTCAGGCAGGTTGAAGTCCAGCTGGATGGTGGACATCTGCCAGGTGCGGCCGAGCGCGTCCTTGGTCTGGACGGAAATCTTGGGGCCGTAGAACGCGGCTCCGCCCGGATCCGGGATGAGCTCAAGCCCGGAGGCTTCGGCCACCTCGGCGAGGGTGCGGGTGGCTTCCTCCCATGTGGCGTCGTCGCCCACGAACTTGTCTTCGTTCTTGGTGGAGAGCTCAAGGTAGAAGTCGTCCAGGCCGTAGTCCTTGAGCAGGCCGAGGACGAAGTTCAGCGTGGTGGTCAGCTCGTCCTTCATCTGCTCGCGGGTGCAGTAGATGTGGGCGTCGTCCTGGGTCATGCCCCGGACCCGGGTCAGGCCGTGCACCACGCCGGACTTCTCGTAGCGGTAGACCGAGCCGAACTCGAAGAGCCGCAGCGGAAGTTCGCGGTAGGAGCGTCCGCGGGACCGGAAGATCAGGTTGTGCATGGGGCAGTTCATCGGCTTGAGGTAGTAGTCCTGGCCGGGTTTGCGCACCGTGCCGTCCTCGTTCAGCTCCGCGTCGATGTGCATCGCCGGGAACATGCCCTCCTTGTACCAGTCCAGGTGGCCTGAGACCTCGTAGAGGTGGCCCTTGGTGATGTGCGGGGTGTAGACGAAATCGTAGCCCGCATCCACATGGCGCTGGCGGGAGTAGTCCTCCATGGCCTTACGGATGATGCCGCCCTTGGGGTGGAAGACCGGCAGGCCTGAGCCGAGCTCGTCCGGGAAGGAGAACAGGTCCAGCTCCGCGCCGAGTTTGCGATGGTCGCGGCGCTCGGCCTCGGCAATGCGCTCCTGGTAGGCCTTGAGGGCGTCCTTGGTGGGCCAGGCGGTGCCGTAGATGCGCTGCAGCTGCTGGTTGTTCTGGTCGCCCAGCCAGTAGGCGGCCGAGGACCGGGTCAGGGCGAAGGCGTTGGAGATCAGCTTGGTGTTCGGCAGGTGCGGGCCGCGGCACAGATCGCACCAGATGCTGTCCCCGCTCTTGCGGTCCACGTTGTCGTAGATGGTGATGTCGCCGGCGCCGACCTCCACGTTGACGCCCTCGCCGGCCTCGGCGGCGTCATTCTTCTTGCCCAGCAGTTCGAGCTTGTAGGGCTCGTCCTTCATCGCCTCGCGGGCCTCGTCCTCGGACACCACGCGGCGCACGAACTTCTGGTTCTGGTTGATGATCTTCTGCATCATCTTTTCGAGCTGGCGGAGGTCTTCCGGGGTGAACGGTTCCGCGACGTCGAAGTCGAAGTAGAAGCCGTCCGTGATGTAGGGGCCGATGCCGAGCTTCGCGTCCGGGCGCAGCTGCTGCACGGCCTGGGCCATGACGTGGGCGGTGGAGTGGCGCAGGACGTTGAGCCCGTCCGAGGAATCAATGGTGACGGCCTCGACGGCGGCGTCCTCGGGAAGGGGCTGGTCCAGGTCCTTCAACTCGCCGTTAACGCGGGCCACAACGACGTCGCGGCGCTCAAAGAAGAGTTCCGCGCCGGTGGTCCCGGTAGTCACCTTGGTCTCTTCGCCGTCGATGAGAAGGGTGATCTGCTGGGCATCTGACACGGGTGTCTCCTATTCAAAGTTAAGGCTTCGTAGCTTGTGGCGTACGGGGACCACAGCCAGCCTCGTCCATGCTATCGGTTTCTCCAGAGGCCAACCAACGCGCCGGCGCAGTCACCCTAGAGCAGCCGCAGCCCGGCCGCAGCCGCGCCTCAGCCCCGCGGCGGCCGCACCGATGGGCGGTCAGCCCCCCAGCCCGGTGATGGCGAGGTTCCTGCCGATCCCGTCCAGGGGGCCGGACAGGTAAGGCTCGTGCTGGCCGGTGGCGCCGGCAACGGATTCCGGGAACGGCAGGGACTCCGGGCGGCTGAGGTCCCAGGCCATGCTGGCGCTGATGCTGATCCCCCGCGGCCCGGTCCGGCGGGTGGTGCCGCGGATCAGCAGCAGGCGGGTGCCGAACAGCAAGGATCCGGACTGCTCCTGCGCTTCGTGGAAGAAGACCGAATCCACGCAGCCCGTGCCGTCGTCGATGCTGATGAACACCACCCGCCGGCCACCCCGCATGGGCGGGGTCTGGGTGGCCACACGGACCCCGGCAACCAGCACCTCAGTGCCGTTGCGCAGTCCCAGCAGCTTGTCCGCTGTTATGACGCCGAGCCGGTCCAGCAGCGGGCGGTGGCTGGTCATGAGGTGCTCGCTGACGTCCACGGCCATCAGGTCCAGTTCCGCCCGGACGTTGTCCACCATGCTGGGCGCGGGCAGCACAGCCAACAGGTTCCTCAGTTCCACGTCCCCCAGCGGCAACGCCAGCTGGCCCTCAATGACCTCCACGCCCTTCCTCAGGGGGCGGGCCTGGAGCTTCTGCAGGTGCTGGACCAGGTCCGCCCGGTTGGCGGCTCCCCCGGACGCCCGGTGCAGCGAATCGAAGGTGCCAAGCTGGGCCAGGCGCTGGATGCTGGGCCTGCTCAGCCGCGACCGGGCGCGCAGGTCCGCCAGCGAGTCGTAGGGCTGGCCGGCCACTATCCGTTTCAGCTCGGCGCCGGAGAGCCCGAAGATGCCGTTCAGGCTCAGCCGGATGCCCAGCCTGCCCCGGTCCGGCCCGGATTCCACCCGCTCCACCCGGTACTCTGCCTGGCTCCGGTTGATGTCGAGGGGAAGGATGGGGATCCCCAGCCGGCGGGCCTCGGCCACGAGCAGGCGTTTGGGGTACATGCCGGGGTCGTGTTCCCAGAGCCCGGCAAGGAAGGCCTCCGGGTGGTGCGCCTTGAGCCAGGCCGACTGGTAGGTGGGCACGGCGAAGGCGGCTCCGTGGGCCTTGCAGAACCCGAAGCTGCCAAAGGCCTTCAGCGTGCCCCAGACCTTGTCCACCACCTCGGGACTGTAGTTCCGGGTCCGCGCCTCCTTCCGGAAGAACTCCTCCACCCTGGCTTCCAGCACCTCATTGCCCAGCGCCCGGCGGAACTCGTCGGCGCGCGCCAGCCCGCACCCGGTCATGACGTCGAAGGTCTTGAGGATTTGTTCGTGGAAAACCGTGACCCCGTGGGTCTCCTTGAGGACCGGTTTGAGGTCGGGATGCGGATAGACCTCGGGGGCGAACCCGTGCCGGTGCTCCAGGAAGGGCCGGACCATGTCAGATTTCATCGGGCCGGGGCGGAACAGCGAGATGTCAATGATGAGATCGTTGAATTCCCGGGGGGCCATTTTCCCGATCAGTTCGCGCTGGCCCGGGGATTCGATCTGGAAGCAGCCCAGGGTGTGGGTGCTGCGGATCAGTTCAAAGGTTGGCTCGTCATCGAGCGGGACCGCGTTGAGGTCGATGCGCCCGTCCTCGGCGATGTAATCCGGACCCGTCCCGTCCGGGCCGGCCGGATGCGCGCCGGCGGCCACCACCTCGGCCTTGGTCGGGTGCAGCCGGATCACCTCCCGGACCGCAAAGGCCATGGCGCTCTGCATCCGGACACCCAGGACGTCGAGTTTGAGCATGCCCATGGGGTCCATGTCGTGCTTGTCGAACTGGCTCATGGGCAGGCCCAGGCCGCTGGGCTGGACGGGGGTGCGGTCCAGCAGGGTGGCATCGCCGAGGATCACGCCGCACGGATGCATGGAGATGTGGCGTGGCAGCCGGTCCAGCCGCTCCGTGAGGTCCACCAGCAGGTCCAGCTGCTGGTTTTCGGTGAAACCGCGCTGCTCCACCCGGTCCGCGAATTCCTTCAGCTCGGGTTTCTCCACGAGGGCTTCGCGGAAGTGCCGGGCCGAGAACCGCCACAGCTGCTTGGCGATTTCCCCGACCTCGCCGTCGTCCATGCCCAGGGCCAGGCCGGCATCGCGCACGGCACCGCGAGCGCGGTAGCCATTCTGCATGCTCATCAGCGTGACGCGTTCGGCGCCGAAACGCTCAAAGATCTTCCGGTAGACGTTGTGCCGTTCGGCGCTCTCGACGTCGATGTCGATGTCGGGCAGCGTGGCGCGGTCGCGGGAGAGGAAGCGCTCAAAGATGAGGTCGTGCTGGAGTGGGTTCACCTGGCTGATGTCGATCAGGTAGTTGACCAGGCTGGAGGCGCCCGAACCGCGCGCGGCCGCCCTCACGCCCAGGGCAAGGATCATCCGGGAGACCTCTGCGACGGTCAGGAAGTAGGAGGCGAAGCCCAGCGAGTCGATGATCCGGAGCTCGTGCCCCAGCCGGGTCCGCATTTGCTGTTCCCGCTGCCCGGAGATTCCAGGGAAGCGGCGGCCGATGCCGGCCTCGCAGCGCAGGGTCAGTTCGGCGAGCGCGTCGCCGTCGATCCCGATCACGGATGCTTCCGGGACCACGGGCTGTTTCCAGCCCATGTCAGCCACAGGATCCATGCGGCAGCGGTCCGCGAGCGCCTCGGTCTGGGCCAGGAGCCGTTTGAGGTCCGCCGTGCCGTAGCCGGCGGCGTGGATGATCTCCTTGCCCAGCTGCAGCATCTGGGCCGCCGATTTGAGCCAGCCCTGCCCGTTGGGCTGCAGCAGCGGGGCGGCGGAGAGTTCGGGGAGGGATTTAAGCGTCCGGGCCGAGTCCAGCACATCGGCGGTGGCCGCGCCGTCCTCTGCCACATAACGCACGGCGTTGCTCAGCACGGCCGGCACCCCGTGCTCTGCGGCGAGCTTGAGCATGCGCACCGCATGAGCGGTGCTCAGCGGCTCCCCTGGCGGGCTGAGCTGGGACACAACCTCGGCGGCCAGGGTCCCTGGGGGCATGGCGTCCAGCCAGCGTTTGAACAGGGTGCGGGGCCGCAGGTAGCGCCGGCCGCCCATCGCCCGGCCGACGTCGGAGTCCGGGCCGATCAGCACTGTCAGGACCGGCTGGAGGGTTTCCGGGTGCAGGGTGCGGGAGGCCAGTTCCGCCCGGGTGACGGCCACCGGCACCGCTCCCTGCGCCTTCCCCGTAGTGCGGGCATGGGCGTCGGAGATCAGCCGGCACAACGCCCGGTAGCCGGCGCCGTTGTTGTGGCCGTGCGCCAGCACAACGACGCGTCCCCCGACCAGGGTGCGGAGGTCACCGTCGTCGTCAAAGACCGCAAGGTCCACCCCGACGATCGCATCGAGCCCGGCTGCCATGCACGCCTTCAGGTGCTTGATGGTGCCGTACAGCCCGTCGCGGTCCGTGCAGGCCAGCGCGGTGGCGCCGTCGGCTGCGGCCGCGCCGGCCAGTTCATCCGGCCAGGAGACGCCATAGTGGGCGCTGAAGGCGGTGGAGACATGCAAATGGGTGAAGTTCATGCTGTTTCGGGCTTCCGGAGGGGCTGCAGGGCGTCGTGGATCCTCAGGAGCCGCCACCGGCCGCTGCTGATATGCCGGGTCAGGTCAAGGGTGAGGGTGGAGGCCGCGGCGTGGTCCCCGGCGGCACGCACCTGGACCCGCCAGATCTCGTGATCTACCAGGCCCGGGCCGCTCCCGAGCGGCGCCCGGCTTTCCTCCGCCCACCATTGGCGGCGTTCATACCAGCGGACGGGTTCCACGCAGACCGTGTAGCGCCGGCCGGCCCAGTCGAGGCGCAGGGGCTGGCCCGAGGGCGTACAGACAACATCCACAGACTCGCTGAACATGCCCACGTTGCCTCCCGACCCAGTCCGGGCTGGAGCCGGCCCAGTCCCCGCTTAGATTCCGTCTTCTAGATTCCGTCTTCTAGATGCCGCCTTCTAGCGTTTCTGATTTATTCGAACATATCTTCGAATAAATTCAGTCTACGTCGGAAAGGCGACAAAACCCAGATCGGGGGTGGACGGACGATGGCACAGGTAGCAGGATTGAGCCATGAGCTCCCATATCGCACTCCTGAAGCACGTAAAGGTCGCCGCCAAGAATTCAACCTTGGTGGCGACCTTCGATATAGACGGAAATATCCCGGGGCAAGGCGCCTACGTTGTTGGCCTGCTCGCGGCCGAGCCGGACTACTCCCATCAACGCAGACTGGGAATTGAGTTCATGAACGGCGAGGCGGTCTCCTTCTACTTCTTCAACCATGACGGCACGGAAGAGAACTTCGACCTCACAGGCGTGGAACACTCAGGGAACACCATCACCGGAAACTTCCCCATCGCGACGGTGCTGGGCCTGCCCAAGGGCCACCTCATGACCGCCTTCAGCGATTGTGACGGCCGGGAATACCAGGCCAACGTGCCTGTCGAAGAGTCCCTCTAGACACGTTCCAAGAAGCCCCTGCTATGAAGTGGACTTGTACACTTCCAGCTCGAGGGTGATGAAGGCATCGATCATCGCCCGGTAGGTCTTCTCGACGAGTTCGACGTCGATGTCCTTCTGTTCCGCCGTGGCGCGGACGTGTTCGATGACCCGCTCCACGCGCCCGGGCGCACGGACCTCCGCGCTGTCCGCCTTGAGGGTCCCGGCGATCCGGATCAGCCGTTCGCGGCGCCCGATCAAGGACACGATCTGCTCGTCCACCTCGTCAACAGCCACGCGCACGGCGGCGAGCTGTTCCCGGTCGGCCTGGGCGGTCTTATCGTCTGCGTGATTTGTGGGCATGTGCATGACAGTATCGAAAGATGCAGCCACGAGTCGACTTAATTTCGCTGGGTGTCCGCAGTGTTGACGCCTCCCGCCGCTTCTACGTCGATGGCCTGGGATGGCCGGTCCACCGGGAAGTCCCCGGCGAGGTGCTCTTCATCCAGGTCAACCACGGACTGATCCTCTCGCTCTGGGACGCGGGCCAAATGCAGTCCGAAGCGGCCACCGATCCCCCTGCCGGCGTTGCGTGCATCACCCTCAGCCACAACCTGGCCAGCACGGCGGAAGTCGACTGGGTGATGGCCGAAGCCGAGTCCGCGGGAGCCCTCATCGTCGCGGCACCGAAGACCCAGCCCTGGGGCGGCTACACCGGCTACTTTGCCGATCCCGACGGCTACCGCTGGGAGATCGCCTTCAACCCCGGCTGGGCGGTCGACGGCGGCGGCACAGTGACGCTCTGACTATTGGTACCGGACCTGAGGGCGCCGCCGCTAGAACAGGCCCCCCACCGGCTGGATGAGTTCCGGTGAGTCATTCTTGACGTTACCGACAGCGGTGCCGACGGCGTCGATCGTCCAGCCTTCCGCGACGTCGTGCGCCCCGGCCCGGACCAGGTCCACGAGTCCGGCGGCGTCATCGGCCTGCGGGTCCAGCCACGTCTGCATGGTCTCGCGGTTCATGGGCAGCGGAACCCTGTCGTGCAGCGCGGTCAGCTCGGCCAGCATCCCCCCGGCGTAGCCCTCCGGCGGGGAGTCGGTGGTCATGATCGAGGTCGAGAGCATCCAGCGCTCCGGGTCGCCCTCTGCCTTGGACGGGTCCCTCCACCATTCATATAGACCCGCGAAGACAATGGGGTGCCCGTCCTTGGGATGGACGTAGTAGGGCTGCTTGCTGCGGCCCTCGCCCTTCCACTCGTAGTAGCCGTCCGCGGGCACGGCAYAGCGACGGGCGCGGGTCGCTTTCCGGAAGGCGGGCTTCTCCAGCACCGTCTCGCTGCGGGCATTGATCATCTTGGACCCGATTCCCGGATCCTTGGCCCAGGAGGGCACCAGACCCCAGCGCGCAATGTGCAGTTGGCGGACCGGCTCTCCGTCCACCAGCCGTTCGAGCAGGATCGGCACATCCGCCGTCGGGGCCACGTTCCACGACGGCGGAATCGCGATCTCGTCCTCCAGCCCGGCGTCGAATTCGGCCAGCAGGTCTCCGACGGCCCGGGCCATCACGTAGCGTCCACACATGGCACCAGCATGCCACCGCGCCCATTCCATGTCATCCGCACCCTGGCTCCGCCCTGTGCCTGCGGGAATAGCGGGCTGCGGGGTACGGTTGTTGGCAGTGACGTATGACTTCAGTGGGCGCCCGGCCGTACTCGCCGGCCCCAACCACAAGCTTGAGGAGAACTTCGTGGACTTCACCCCCGAATCCGGCACCATCACCATGTTTTCGACCACGTGGTGCGGCTACTGCAACCGGCTGAAGAAGCAGCTGGACGCGCAGGGCATCGGGTACACCGAGATCAACATCGAGGAAGTCGAAGGCACCGCCGATCTCGTCGAGCAGCTCAATGGAGGCAACCGCACCGTCCCCACGGTGCTGTTCCCGGACGGCACCGCCGCCACGAACCCCTCCGCAGCAGAGGTCAAGAGCCGGCTCGCGGCCTAGTCCCTTCCTGTATCCAAGGACAACACCAACCCACGACGGCGCGGCCTCCAAAGGGCCGCGCCGCCGCCCGTTGTGCCAGTAAGTTGTGCGAGAAATCCGCGTTCAGAGCAGAGGAGCTTGTTTCATGGTCCATAAAGTCAAGGCCGCAGTAGTCCGTTCCAAGAATGCCGACGTCACCCTGGAGACGATCCTGGTGCCGGACCCCGGCCCCGGCGAGGCCCTCGTGGACATCCTGACCTGCGGCGTCTGCCACACCGATCTGCACTACAAACAGGGCGCGATCAACGACGACTTCCCGTTCCTGCTCGGCCACGAGGCCACAGGCGTTGTCAGTGCCGTGGGACCGGACGTCACCGAGGTCGCCCCCGGTGACCGCGTGGTGCTGAACTGGCGGGCCGTCTGCGGCGAGTGCCGTGCCTGCAGGCGAGGTCAGCCGCAGTACTGCTTCAACACCCACAACGCCACCCAGAAGATGACCCTGGAGGACGGCACGGAGCTGACGGCCGCGCTGGGCATCGGCGCCTTCGCCGAAAAGACCCTCGTGGCCGCCGGCCAGTGCACCAAGGTGGACCCCGACGCCGATCCCGCCGCCGTCGGCCTGCTCGGCTGCGGCGTCATGGCAGGCATCGGCGCGGCGATCAACACCGGAAACGTCCAGCGCGGCGATTCAGTCGCCGTGATCGGCTGCGGCGGAGTGGGCGTGGCAGCCGTCGCCGGCGCAGCGCTCGCCGGCGCCACCACCGTGATCGCCGTCGACATTGACGCCAAGAAGCTCCAGCGCGCCACGGAGCTCGGCGCAACCCACACGGTGGATTCGTCCGCCGTCGACCCCGTGGAGGCAATCCGCGAACTGACCGGCGGTTTCGGCGCCGATGTGGTGATCGACGCCGTCGGCCGCCCGGAAACGTACAAGCAGGCCTTCTACGCCCGGGACCTCGCCGGCACGGTGGTCCTGGTGGGCGTGCCGAGCCCCGAGATGACGCTGGAACTCCCGCTGCTGGACGTCTTCGGCCGCGGCGGCTCGCTGAAGTCCTCCTGGTACGGCGACTGCCTGCCCTCGCGCGACTTCCCCACGCTGATCAGCCTCTACCGGCAGGGGAAGCTGGACCTCGACGCCTTCGTGACGGAACGGATCGCGATCGAGCAGATCGAGGAAGCCTTCGCGAAGATGCACGCCGGCGCGGTGCTGCGCTCGGTGGTGGAGCTGTGAGCATCCGGATCGACCGGATGGTCACCTCCGGGACGTTTTCGCTCGACGGCGGCACGTGGGAGGTTGACAACAACGTCTGGATCCTCGGGGATGACGCCGAATGCGTCATCATCGACCCGGCCCACGATCCCGCCGCCGTCGCCGCCGCTGTGGCGGGAAGGAAGGTCACGGCGATCCTGCTCACGCACGGCCACGACGACCACATCCGCGCCGTGGGCGAGGTCCGCGCGCTCGTGAACGCCCCCGTGTACCTGAACCGGGATGACTGGATGCTGTGGGAGCGGGTGTTCCCCGGCACCGAGCCGGACCACGCCATTGCCGACGGCGACACCTTCGACGTCGCAGGGGCGAGGCTGGTGGCGCTTCACACCCCCGGGCATTCGCCGGGATCCGTGTGCTTCCTCCTCGAAGGCGAAGGCACTGAGTTGGAAGGCGCAGAGCTTGAAAACACGGTGTTCAGCGGGGACACGCTGTTCAAGGGCGGCCCGGGAGCAACCGGACGATCCTTTAGTGACTTCCCTACCATCATCGATTCCATCCGGAACCGGCTCCTGCCGCTCCCGGCGGACACGATGGTCCGGACCGGGCACGGGGATCCGACGACGATCGGCGCCGAAGCTCCGCACCTTGAGGAATGGATCGCGCGGGGGCACTGACCGCGATCCCGGTCCGCCTGTGTCGGATTCGTGGGGACCAGGACCGCACGGGCGGGTCCGGGTCCCCCGAAACGCGGCCGCCTGGTACTAGGATGTGGGGCCATGAGACCAAACCCCAGCATGGATCCGGCAACCTTCACCGCAGACATGCGGACCCAGTTCGATGCCTTCCTCGATGAGCACCGTGCGGATCTTCAGGCCTGCCTCGACGGGCTCTCAGAGCCGGAGGCCCGGGCATCGCTGGTACCGTCAAGGACCACTCTCCTGGGGCTTCTCAAGCACGCCACCTTCGTCGAAAAGGTCTGGTTTGACGAGGCCATCACGGGCAGGACGCGGCAGGAAATCGGCATTCCGGCCACGCCCGATGAATCGTTCACCCTCGAGGAGGACGACACCATCGCGGGCCTCCGGGCCGCCTACGTCCAGGCCTGCGAGGACTCACGCCGCCGGGCCGCTTCCCTCGACCTTGACGACATAGTCAGCGGCAACCGCCGCGGTCCGCTGCCGCTGCGGTGGGTCTACCTGCACATGCTCAGGGAACTGGCCCAGCATTGCGGCCACGCGGACATTCTGCGCGAGCAGATCCTCGCTGCCCGTTCCTGACGGCCCCGGCCGCTCGGGCGTCCCCTACAAATCGAAGCGTGAACGAATGTCCGTGGTGCCGGCAATTGCAGCAACGATCGATGCCGCGACTTCGCGCAGCTTGGTGTTGCGGGCGTTGGAGGCTTCGCGGAGCAATGTGAACGCCTCATCCGGGGGGCACCGGTTCTGGGCCATGACCACGCCGATTGCCATGTCGATGACCGTACGCGACTTCATGGCGGATGCGAGGTCGTCGCGGGCTTCCTGGAGGCGGCCGATCCGCAGGCTCAGACGCAGGGGCCGGCAGAACTGCCGGGCAACGTTTTCCGCGGTGAGGATTTGCCCGTCCGTAAATCCGGAACGGTGAGTGGCGTAGAAGCTCAGGGCAGCCCGGCATTCGCCGTCCAGATCGATGGGGACCGCCAGGACGGCAACATAGCCCCGCTCCGCAGCTGCTTGACCGAATTCCGGCCACCGGCCCTCTCGGGTCACGTCCCTGACATATACGGTGTGTGCTCCGCTCATCGCGGAGATGCCGGGGCCCTCGCCGGCCGCGGCCTGAAGCTCTTCAAGTTCAAATGCCCTCTGGCTGCCGGCACCGGTCGCGGCGGGTTTCTTAGGCCTCGCCACAGTTACGGCGCCGATGACTTCGCGCTCTGCGTGGGATAGCCCAATGGCCGCGTGCTGGGCCAGTTCGCCCAAAAATTCTTCCAGATCCTCGCTTGAGAGCACGAGGTCCTGAAGCTGCTCCGCGGTCCTGCCAACAAAACTCTGCCCTGCAAGTTCCACTCCGGCTCCTTCCGGCCGCACGCCCCCAAATGATCGTACAATGCGGGCACCGAGGGAGGACGGGTCTTATTGCCCGGCTTCATCGGCCGCTTCATCGGCCGCCGAGGCCGGGCACCACGCCCGTTACGTGGTGGCGACCTGCCCGCCCGTCCACGCCGTCAGGCGCCGGCCGAGCAAGTGCAATGCATTGCACTGTGAGTGCGTTTAGCGCGGATGCGGCCACCCCCGATTTGTTTTCACAGGGCCGCATCCGCGCTGGACTAGGGGAGGCCAGGATCAGGCTTTTGGTCCTGTTTGCCGGACCGCCTGCCCGCGTGCCGGCGGCGTGACCGCGCGCCGATCAGGGCCAGACGCCACTCGCGGCGCCGGCCGCGCCCGCGCAGTTCCGCGTTGATGATCCGCAGGAGCTCGGAGGCGGCGTCTTGGTCTTCCGGCTCCTGGCTACTCGCCAGCGCCTGCCGGAGTTGCAGGAGGTCGCCAGTCGGCACCTGCGGCCAGTGCCGGAACGTGTAAAAGATCCTGCTGCCGGGGCGCCTCTGTGACCCTGTGCCGATCATGCGACACCGCCCCTACCAGGCTCCGGTGAGGCGGCGGCGCTGCGGACGGTCAGATAGCCGAGGGGCTTCAGGGCGACCGCCAGAGAGTCCGCGCCGGCTGTGATGGTGACATCGAGTCTGGTCGGCATAAGACATTAACTCCCCGCAACGAAGTGAGCAGCCTCTGCCTGACCAAATTCAGAATAGCAATTGCATTTGCCGCACAAAAGGAAAAGAGAGTAACAATTCACATGCGACTTTTCCGTCGACGCAGGCCTGTGGTTCCCCATCTTGAGTACCCGAACGCTTTGCACTCATGCACGGCGGATCGCGTCCGAAGTGGGGCCGACAGCGTTACTTGGTGGACGGAGAGTACTCCGGGTAGTAGCGCTGGATCTCATGGATGGTCTTGCCGGCCTTCACCATTCGCTCAACGGTCATCATGCTCCGGACTTCCTGGTCTGAGCGCTACGACTGCAATTCCAGATTTCATTCCCTTATTCATGGTCCCCCCAATAGCCAGAATATCTTTGTGAGCGTACCGCACGGGGAGCCGGGTCTCGCGGGTGACGGCGATTTCCTGCGCGGGAATGGAGTTCCAGCAGATTCGGTCCCAGCCCCTGGCCGCCAATAAACGAGGCCATATTTCCGCTGTGGGGATTGTGGCACCGTTCTGGAACTCTGTAGGCGCCAGTGCGGTCTTGCTCGAATGCGCGGGCATGGGAAACAATATTCCCGTCCCACGTGGCCCGGTCGAAAGGGTTTCTTCAATGACAGCGCGAAATACCTCCTCAGTCGGTGCGCCGTGTTGGGTCGACACTTTGCAGCCAGATCCGCGGGCGGCCCGAGACTTTTACGGTCCGCTCTTCGGCTGGAGTTTCGACGACCCAACACCGATGCCGTCCGGTTTCGATGGCGACTACTACACCGCGCGCCTGGGCGGGCGGCTGGTGGCCGGCATCGGACAGGCACCGCCGCAATCGCCTCCGGGGTGGATCACCCACGTGCGTGTCGACGACATCGGGGAAGCCCTGGCTCGTGCCGAGCAGGCGGGAGGCAAGCCCTTGGGACAGTTTGGGGCCGGCTCCGGTAACCGCATTGCTATGCTCGCCGACGCCACCGGCGTTCCGTTCTGCCTGCGGCAGGCCGGCGAGAACGACGGCGCCGAACGGGCCAATGAGCCCAATACCTGGGCCATGAGCTCGCTGCACACCACAGATATCGGTCGGGCCCAGGCGTTCTACGGCGAAATGTTCGACTGGGTACTGGAATCAGTGCCGGACGCTCCCTTCTCGCTGTGGCTGCGCTCGGGTCAAGTCGTGGCGGTCGTGACGGCCACGGACGGCGTCGCGGTCCCGCCGCATTGGAGCGTCAATTTCGCTGTCCGCGACGCGGRCGCCATCGCCGAGCACGCCGTAGCACTGGGTGGCGGCATTTTGATGGCACCCATGGACACACCGGGATTCCGCAGCGCCGTGATCAGGGACCCCCAGGGCGGCACCATCGCGGTCAGTGCACCCGCAGGCTGACACTGGTCGTGATGCTGTTGAGCGCCAACACCCGATTGCGGCGCTGGTAGGGTCAGCCCATGGATGAAAATTTGGGGAAGTTCATCGACAATTTCGCGCGGCTGGTGGAGCTTGCGCAGTCCGGGCAGCACCGGGTTCAACTGGGAACCCAGCTGCTGACCACGCTCACCGACCATTTGGCGGTCCAGGCAGAATCAGTGGCTGTGGTGGTTGAGGAGATTCCGCCGCACCGGTTCGTGGACGCAGACATCCTCATGGAAGAGCTCGCCGCAGAGGACCCTGACTTCCGGCTCGTGGGCATCGGCGGCGGAGACCAAAGGCACCATAATTCGCTGAGCGACATGTTGCAGCAGTCCCAGATATTTCCGCAATACCCCCTGTCCCAGCCTGACTACGCAAACCTCGCTGTCGGTCCGGACGAACAGCGGCAGGCCGTGGCCCTGGGACTGTGGCTATTCAGCCACGGAGGCAGTCCAATCGCGGTGCTGCAGCGGGACGCCAACCCCCGGTATGGCCGTCAGTCAGCTTCCCTTGAAGTCTTGGCCGACGCTACAGATCAGGCCGCACGCTTCCTCTYGGAGTTCCGCCGGCGGATGCAACACCGCAGCGTGCTCAAGGGGCAGGTCATTTCGTTGGTGATGGGCGAGTATGGTCCTAGGAGACTGCTGAACTAATCGGCGGTTGTGGGGCGCGTCGGCTGGACTCGTGGGCCTGGTGGTTAAGACTGGTCTTATGCAGGGACGCGAGGACGCGCAACGCGGGTATTTGGATGTGGAGGCGCTGGCCGGAGAGTTGTTGGCTCCGGGCAGCGTCTTCGCTTTTCTGGCCAAACATCGGGGGCGCCTGTTTCCGGATTCAATGATGGAGGACCTCTTCCCGTCGCGGCGGGGCCGGCCTTCAGTCCCGGCGCCGGTCATCGGCTCGGTGCTGGTGCTGCAGGCATTGCAGGGCCTCTCTGACCGGGAAACCGCCGAGGCTTTGACCTTCGATCTGCGCTGGAAAGCCGCGTGCGGATACGGGCTGACCGATACCGCGTTCCACCCGAGCACGCTGACGTACTGGCGACGGCGTCTGGCCGGATCTGGAAACCCGCACCGGATCATGGAGGCCATCGCCGAAGTCGTCGCGGAAGCCGGAATCCTGAAGGGCAAGCGCCGCAGAGCTGTGGATTCAACAGTCCTGGACGACGCGGTCGCGAGGCTGGACACCATCACGCAACTGATCGCCGGGATCCGCCGCTTCGGCCGTGATGTCCCTGCCGGGCAGGACCTGGTGAGCACCCACGCCACCGGGTATGACTACGCCCGCACCGGCAAACCGGACATCGACTGGGACGACCAGGATGCCAGGGACGGGCTGGTTTCGGCGCTTGTCACCGACGCGCTGGCGCTGCTGGCCGCGGTCCATCCCGACACCTTGGACGGCAAGGCGGCCGATGCGTACGCGCTGCTGGCACTCGTCGCCGGGCAGGACGTGGAACCGGCCGAGGATTCGGACGGGACCGACGGGCGGTGGCGGATCGCCCGGAAAGTCGCCCCGGACCGGATGATCTCCACCGTGGACCCGGACACCCGGCACGCGCACAAGACCCAGTCCCGGCAGCAAGACGGATTCAAGGCCCACATTGTCATCGAGCCCGACACCGGGCTGATCACCGCCGCGGAGCTGACCAAGGCCTCCGGACCGGAGAACAGCGACGGGACCGTCGGTGCCCGGCTGATCTCCATGGATCCCACGATCGCCGGCACCAGCGCGGACGTCCTGGCCGACTCGGCCTACGGTTCCGGGGAAATGCTCGCCGCTCTCGCCCGCACCGCACATATCCCGGTGATCAAACCATGGCCGCTGCGCCCAGCCGTCGAAGGCGGATTCACCCTCGATGACTTCACCGTCGATGAAGCAGCCGGCACCGCGACCTGCCCGAACGGCATCACCAGGAACATCACCGTCAAACGACGGGTCACGTTCGGCGCCGCCTGCACCGGCTGCCCCCTCCGGGACCGTTGCACCACCTCACCACGGGGACGCAAGATCGAACTCCACGAACACGACGCGTTACTGCGCGAACACCGCCAACGCGCCACGGACCTCGCATTCCAGGACAACTACCGCACGCACCGGCCCATGGTCGAGCGGTCCATCGCCTGGCTCACCCGCGGGAACCGCCGCGTTCCCCACCGCGGCATCACACGGAACAACGCCTGGCTGCAGCTACGGATCGCGGGACTAAACCTGCGACGCCTGCTCACGCTCGGATTGACCGTGAAGAAGGGATCCTGGGCGCTGGGATAACCCACCGCCCGGACCCCGGCCAGCCAATCCCACCACTGGATGACGCCCCACATCTGGGTGCAGAATGAACCCAGCGGGCGGAACGACCCCGTTGTCGCACCTAGAGTGCTGACCAGTACACGCCGCTTGACGGCCATTGGTGGCGTTCCGCCCGCCCCACAACCACGTTGTTCAGCAGTCTCCTAGCGCCGCCGGGGTGACCTTTCACGCCCGGCCGGCCCTTGCCGCCTCCGATGTCATCCTGCCCGGTGGCCTGCTGGAGAAAGTGTCCGACCACGCCTTAGGTATCGCGGAGCACCGGGACTCTCTGAACAAGTACGGCCAGCACCTCAAGCGCGGCGTCCTGCTCTACGGCAGACCGGGGACCGGCAAGACCCACACGGTCCGGTATTTGTTGAGTCGGAGCGACGGTGTCACGGCAATCCTTCTCTCGGGAGGATCGCTCGCCAGGATCTCAGAAGCCGCCACCATGGCCAGGGCGCTGCAGCCCTCCATCGTCGTTCTTGAGGACTGCGATCTGATCGCCGAGGACCGCAGCTTCGGGCACGGACCCCAGCCGCTGCTATTCGAGGTGCTGGACGCCATGGACGGTTTAGCAAGCGACGCCGACGTCGCGTTCATCCTCACCACCAACCGCGTGGACATGCTCGAACGCGCCCTGGCACAGCGTCCCGGGCGCGTGGACCTGGCCGTCGAAATTCCCCTCCCGGCCCAGGCGGAGCGGGTCTCGCTGATCAAACTGTATGCCCGCGGTATTCCCTTCAGCCCGAACGCGATTGAAGATGCCGCAGCGCGCACCGAAGGAACCACCGCCTCGTTCGCACGCGAACTCGTCCGCCGGGCGGTCGTTGCCGGCGCCTTGGAAGACATGCCGGTCGCGGACCATCATCTGGGGAAGGCTGTGGATGACCTGATGGCCGACGGCGCCGCCCTCACCCGAAGCCTCCTCGGCAGCGGCGCCGAGGGCGACACCGAGGGCAATGGAGGACCGTTCCCCGGGCCGCCGGCAACCTTTCATTCAGGGCGCTAGGAAGCATATCCGGACCTGGAAAAAATTCCCGGCGGACGTGCTTGGGCCGTCAGCGCCGCCAGCGGTACGGAGTGGTTGTTGACACCCGGTGCAACCCATAGCGTTCCAGAATCGGTCGCGAATATTCTGTTGAGTCGCTGTGGATGAGTTTCTTGCCGAGCGTTAGCGCGGCTCGAGCCCGGGCCGCGGTGAGCGCCCGGTAGATACCCCGGCCGCGCCATTCTGCCCGCGTTGCCCCGCCCCAGATGCCCGCGAATTCCGTGTCCGGTACCGGCTCGAGGCGGCCCGCACTGACAATCGCCCCACCATGTTCGGCGACCCACAGTTCCATACCGTCGTCCAGAGCCACGCGACGCAGGATTGCATCGGCATTGCCGTCAGAGACGTCAGTGCCGAAAACCTCGTCCTGCATTGCGCTCATGGCGCGAATGTCCCGTTCTTCGGTCACCCGCCACAAGCTGATGCCGGGCGGGAGCTGCACGTCCACATTCAACGCTCTGGCCGGCCCGATCATGATCGACTCGGTCTCATCCGGCTCAAAACCGTTCTCGAGCAGGGCGTCATGGAGACCGGGCGCATGATCGTGACCACGGGTTTTCCACTCAACCCGCACGACTGCGGGATCGCTGCGGTAAAACGCGAGCACTTCGGCCACCCAATGCGCGATCGTCACGGCACTGGCCTTATCGAGGTCCTGATAAGTCACGAAGCCTCTGCCGCCTGCGAAGGTCACCAGACGTAACGGTCCCAGCCGTTCAACGGCGATTGCACTGGGCGTCTCGGCATCCGTCCGGAGTTGCTGGTCGTACGCCATAAGAAGTTCTTCAGAAAGAGTCATCGGCCTCCACGGTACATTGTCCGGTTTCGGACCTGGAGACGGCACCTCAGGAGCCTCGGCGTCGACCTTCAGTAGCCGTAGCGTTCAACCACGATCTGCGTCGTGTAACTGCCGGACGCCGGGCCATAGTCGTCAATGGTGATCCGTACGTCCCAGCCGTCGATCCTCCCGACGCCCCGGCACATCAGGCCTCCTGCGTTAATCCTTCGTTCCCTGAGGCACGGTTTGTACTCGTCGGGAGTCAGTCCAACCTGATCGATGTATCGCTCCAGATCACCGGCGCGGTACGGTCTGTGCGTGTCCCACCTGTACGCATAGATTGCGCATGGTCCGTCAATTGGGATGCAAAACGCCCCACCCAGGGGTGCTTGTGTCCCTCCGATGGGTTCCCACCCGGGGGAAGTCTGAAGCCGATCCGCGATTGCCTTCATCTGTCTAATGTTGGCTTCATTCTGAAAATGGACATTTGTGAAGAAGCCGGCAACGCCTACGACGATTGCCGCTACGACCGCCAGAGCAATCTTTCCTCGACGCCCCATATCCTGCCCAGCCCCCTCAGTAAACCCGACGCTACCTGCCGCGTTCCTGCTGCCTCTGTGGTCAAGCCGGCAATTGAACGCCAGTATAGGACCAAGCCGGTGTGTCCTCCGCGCTGGCGGTCCCTTAGCGGGTGATGGCCAGGGGCTTCACAGGCACCACACACGACACCCGCACGAAGGGCACGTCTCGTGCTCCCGCCACGCGGTTGTTCCTGCCGGTGTCATCGCACCAGTCAATGTTGTAAGGCACTGCGGTTACGGCGGCATCCCCCACGGCGGTCCGAGCGGGTACGACAAACGTGTAACTAAACCCACCGGCGTCGTTCATGGCGGAGGTGGTGTTGACGACTTCGGCCCCTGTTGCGTCGGTGACGCTCACCTGGATTCGTGCGTTCTTGCCGTAGCGGGGATTGCAGTCGGCGTCCGGCGCTGCCACCGTCACGCTTTGCCCCGGTTTGGCTTCCGTCGGGGTCAGCGAATAGGCGGGCGGTAAACACGGCGGCGCCCCGCCCGTGGTGGACGAGCACCCCGAGGTCGCGGCAACCAGCACCAGTGCCCCAATCGTGGCACAGATCGCGGAGCGCCCTTCACGGTCCTTCAGGTGAAAAGCCATGCCGTCAGTGTCGCTGGTACACCGGCAAACCCCCACTGTTGTCCCGAATTCGTACCGCAATTGTTGCCGGAGTGTGCCATGACCCATTTGAGCCGCCGCCCGCATGGCAACAACTCCCCCACTGCCGGGTCGGGCCTATGATCGGGCCATGGGATCACCCGGAATTTCCCGACGCAGCCTGCTGGGGCTCGGCGCCGTGGCAGCGGCGTCGGTCGCGGGGTGCGCCGGCCCGGGCGCGTCCAGCCAGGAGCCGCCAGCCGCACCCATCGCCATGCGCAGCGGCAGCTTCACCTCACGGTTCCGGCCGCAGGAACCCACGGGCTGGTCACTGGCCGTACCCGGATCCACCGGCGGCGGACCCTCCGGCCCCTGGCCCGTTGCCCTGTTCCTGCACGGAACGGGCGCGGACCACCGCATGGTCTTCGACGAGTTGGACGCGGGCGGCGTCCTGGCCCGGCATGTGGCCCGGGGAGGGACGCCTTTCGCGATCGCTGCCATCGACGGAGGCGAATCGTGGTGGCATCGCCGGGAATCCGGAACAGACACGCAGGCCATGCTGGTGGAGGAATTCCTCCCCCTGCTGGCCGGCCGGGGCGCCGACACCGGCAGGCTCGCCGTGTTCGGCCTGTCGATGGGCGGCTTCGGCGCCCTGCTCCTGGCCTCCCAGCACCGCGTCCCCGGGCTCCGCGCCGTCGCCGCGATGAGCCCCGCCGTCTGGAGCCTGTACGACGCCGGCCGGTCCGACAACTTCGACAGCGCCGCGGACTTTGCGGCCAACGACATCTTTGCCCTCCGGCCGGAGCTGGAGCCGCTGCCGAAACGGATCGACTGCGGCACGGCGGACAACCTGCTCTTCAGCGTCAAGGACTACGTGAAGGACCTTCCAGGTGAACACGAGGGAGGCTTCCAGGCTGGCGGCCACGACGGCGGCTACTGGCGCTCCATCCTCCCGGATGTCCTCGCGTTTCTGGGCAAGAGCCTGGCTTGATGCCGGCTGCGAGCGCGCCAAGAGCGCCCGGCAGCGCGTGTCCGCCGTCGGCTGACTGCGCCGATCACGCTCATGCAGAGCGCCCAGTAGGCTACTCCCACGGCGAGTGAGACTGCTACGGCCAGCGCGGGGCTTATCCCGGCCAGCGGCGGATAGACCACCCAGTGGACCAGGTACGCGTAGAGGGAGGCGCTGGCCAGCACCACCGTGAGGCGGCGGAGGCCCTTGGGCACCGGGACGCTGGGCAGCCAGATGAGCAGCAGGATTCCGACGAGGAGCGTGCACTCCCGGCCCGGGTTCTCGAAGAACCCCGGAACGGTCAGTGCCGCAATGACCGAGACAATGCAACGCTGGGCTACGGTCCGGGACCGCGCAATGGCCCAACCCAACGCGAAGAGCCACAGTGCAGGAGCGGTGTGCGGCACTCCGGGGTTCACCAGCTCAAAGCGGGTCAGGAGCCCCGCGCCGGTCAGCGCCAGCGGAAAGAGCAAGGGGAAGCGCCGCTCGGCGCGGTCCGCCCACGGAATGGCCAGCAGCGCCGTCGCCGCGAGAAGCAGGTAGACGAGAATTTCGATAAACCAGAAGTGCCATTGGGTGGTCACCGCCTCCGGGCCGAGGACGGCGTTGAGCAGCAGGATATTGGCGGGCGCGTAGTTGTCGGTGATCAGGTAGGCCACCGCGATGAACGCCATGCTCGGCACCACGATTCTTGCCACGCTGCCCAGCTGCCGCTTCAGCCGCGGCACCCGTTTTCCGGAGAGCTGGAAGCGGGCGAAGTTGTAGCCGGCCACGGCCATGAGTACGTGGGCGGCACCCTGCCAACTGAACAGGCCGACGTGTGTGCTTACGATCAGGACGATCCCCACGGCCCGCAGCACGATGCTCGTTTCGACCGGTGCAAAGAACCGTCGACGCTTCCGGACCGGTGCGGTACGCGGCCGCGGCTCCAGGTCCCGGACCGGAGTCACGTGCCAGTCCGGCGGGAGGTGGCCCAGGGCTTGTTCCAGGCGGACCGACGCGGCCACGTAGGACAGTGAGTCCCCGCCCAGGGAGACGAAGGTGTCGCCGTCGCCGATCTCGGCGCACTCCAGGGCGTCCTCGAAGATCTTCCGGACGCTGTCCGGCGCGCCGCTAACGCTCGCGGCCTCAGGTGCTGCCACTGCTTTAAGCCGGGACAGGGCCAGGACGGCCTGGTAGTCCAGTTTGCCCGCGGCCAGGCGCGGGAGATGTTCGACGGCGTGCACCTCGAGGGCCGCGCGCGGCAACCCCATCCCCTGTGCCAGGACCTTGCCCAGCAGGTGCGCGTCGTGGTCGCCTTCCACGGCGACGACGACGCCGTCGTCCGTTCCGGCACTGGCCGCCTGCACACCGAGGTCGGCCAGGAGCCGCTCCACCTGCCCCAGGTCAACGCGAAGTCCCACGATCTTGACGAACCGGCTGCGCCGCCCCACCACTTCGTAGACGCCCGCCGGGTGTAGCCGGGCGAGGTCGCCGGTGCGGAGCTCGGTAATGGCGCGGCCCGCGGCGAGATCCGCCGGGCTTTCGGCGTAGCCGAGCATGACGTTGGGACCGGTGTAGACGAGCTCGCCGTGTTCCAACCCCGGCACCGGGTCGATCCTGAACGAACCGCCCGGCACCGGAATGCCCACCGCGCCCGGGACCTCCGCCGCCAGTTCCGGAGGGAGGTACGCCATCCGGGCCGTCGCCTCGGTCTGGCCGTACATGACGAAGAAGTCCCAGCCGTTTCGGCGGCCCAGTTCCGCATATTTCCTCACCGATTCCGGCGCCATTCGGCCCCCGGCCTGGGTGACGTAGCCCAGGCTGGGCAGGTCCATGTCCTCGAACCCGATTCGCTCCAGCAGTTCAAAGGTGTACGGAACGGCCGCGAAGGACGTGGCCCCACGCTGTCGAAAGAGCTCCCAGAAGCACGGATCAACCACGGAAAAGTCGGTCAGGACCAGCCCGGCACCGCGGAGCAGGTGGCTGTTGATCACAGACAACCCGTAACAGTAGGACATGGGCAGCGTCGTCGCGGCACGGTCCTCCGGGCCGATTTTCAGGTACTCGGAAATCGACTCGGCGTTGGACTGCAGGTTTGCATGGGAGAGGCGGACGAGCTTGGGCGAGCCCGTGGATCCGGACGTGCTGAGCAGGAGCGCCAGGTCCGGGTGCAGTTCGTGCCGTGTACCGGCCCGGCGCTCGTCCAGCAGGAGTTGGCCGTTGCCGGCCCGGACGACGACGTCGGGGTCGTAGGCCGCAACGAGGGATTCCAGGGCGGCCGGTTTGGCTTCGGGCAACAGGATCAGGGGGTGGCCGCCTACGAGCGCCGCCAGGTAGGCAACCAGCGAATCGACGTCGTTGGCTGCCGAAAGCGCCACGAGGCGCCGCGTGGTGCCGAGGCGCAGGGCGAAGGCATCGACGCGATCCGCCAGCTCCCGGTACGTCATTGCCAGGGTGTCGGTCAGGATGGCAGGGCTGTCCCCGTAGCTCGCAAGATCGGCGGCAAAGGGCACCCGCATGAAATCAAGCTGCTGCGTGGTCACCCGGACGATGTTATTAGATTAGGCTTGCCTAAGCCAAATTAGGGCATGAAAGGTTTGCGTAATCGCCCGGAGTGGGTATCCTCCTTATTTAGGTTCACCTAAGTACGGGTTTCTTCAGCATCGTCGCTCGAGGAACCCGCACGTACAACGGCCCACACGCTTCCGCCTCAACCGCACGTTCCACCCGACCGATCCAAGGAAATCCCCTATGCCCAGTTTCACCCTGCCCAAAAGCGCTCCCCGGTTCCGGAAGACACTTGCGCTGGTTGCGGCGGTAACCGCCGCTCCCCTGGCCCTCGCCGGCTGCATGGCCAACTCAAAGACCCCGGGAGCAGCCGACGGACCGATCCAGGTCACCAGCACCCAGACCGAATGCAAGGTCTCGGCCAACCAGGTCGCCAGCGGCAACCTGACGTTCGCGGTCAAGAACGAAGGCCCCCAGGCCGCCGACTTCTACCTTCTGGCCGAGGACGGACTCCGGGTCATCGGCGAAGTGGAGAATATCGGCCCCGGCCTGAGCCGCAATCTGGTGGTCACCGCGGCCGCCGGCAAGTACACCACGTCCTGCAAGCCCGGAATGCAGGGCGACGGCATTCGCGCCGGCTTCGACGTCACGGACTCCGGCAGCAGACCCGCCGTCGACGCCAATGTTCAGGAGCTGCTGGACACCGGCACCCGCCAGTACTCTGTCTACGTCAAGGACCAGACCGACCAGCTGGTGGACGGGACGAAGGCGTTCGCCGCGGCTTACGCTGCCGGAGATGCCGCGAAGGCCCGCGGGCTCTATGCCGCCACCCGTATGCACTGGGAGCGCATCGAGCCGGTTGCCGAGTCGTTCGGGGATCTCGACCCCAAGCTCGATGCCCGCGAGGCCGACCTCGAACCCGGCCAGGAATGGACTGGCTGGCACCGGGCCGAGAAGGACCTGTTCCCGCCGGCCAGCTACACCCCGCAGACAAAGGCGGAGCGTGCCGCCATCGCCACGCAGCTCGTTGCCGACACCGAGGACCTGGCCCAGCGGACCCGCACCGTGGAGCTCACCGCGGACAAGATCGGGAACGGCGCCAAGGAGCTCCTGGACGAAGTAGCCACCGGCAAAGTCACCGGGGAGGAAGAAATCTGGTCCCACACCGATCTCTGGGACTTCCAGGCCAACGTTGACGGAGCAAGGATCGCCTTCGAAAGCGTGAAGCCCGTGCTGCAGCAGAAGGACCCGGCCCTGTCCGAGGCGCTCGAGGCCAAGTTCGCAGCCCTGCAGGCCGGGCTCAAGCAGCACTCCACCGGCGAAGGCTTCGCGTACTACAACGAGCTCAGCCAGACCGAAGTCCAGCAGCTCGCCGCCCTGGTCGATGCCCTGGGCGAACCGCTCGCCAAGCTCACGTCGGCAGTGGTCCTGTGAGCGGCTGCCCCTTCGGCGGCACCCCCGGCCAGACGCCCGACGGCGGCACCCCCGAATCAGCTAACGCACCGGAATCAGCCAAGGCAGCAGGGGCAGCGGCCACGCCAGCACCGCCGGCAGCCTCCGGTCCGGGAAAGGGCCGGCTGTCCCGCCGCGGGCTCCTGTCCCTCGCAGGTGCCGGCGGCGCGGGCGCCGTCGCCGGCCTGGCGGCGGGCTTCCTCAGCCACGACGCCGTGGCGGCAGCGGCCGCGCCGCTGGCAGCTCCCGGCGACATCATCCCGTTCCATGGTGACCGCCAGGCAGGCATCGTCACACCGGCCCAGGACCGCCTTCACATTGCAGCGTTCGACGTCGTCACGGAGGACCGCGCGGAGCTCATCCGGCTCCTGAAGGACTGGACCGCCGCCGCCGCGGCGATGACCGCGGGACGCAGCACCGGCAGCAGCGGCGCCGTCGACGGCCCCTATGACGCCCCGCCCGAGGACACGGGCGAGGCCCTGGACCTGGGGGCCGGCAAACTCACGCTTACCTTTGGGTTCGGCCCCGGCCTGTTCGAGAAGGACGGCAAGGCCCGCTTCGGACTCGAGGGGCGCCGCCCGGACGCCCTGATCGACCTGCCGCACTTCCCCGGCGACGACCTGGAGCCCGGACGCACCGGCGGCGACATCGTGGTGCAGGCCTGCGCCGACGACCCCCAGGTGGCAGTCCATGCCATCCGGAACCTGGCCCGCATCGGATTCGGGCAAACGCGCGTGCGCTGGTCCCAACTGGGCTTCGGCCGGACATCTTCCACGTCACGGTCCCAGACCACCCCGCGGAACCTCTTCGGCTTCAAGGACGGCACCAACAACCTCAAAGCCGAGGACACCGCCTTGTTGGACGAGCACGTGTGGGCGGGCCGGGGAACGCGACCGGAAGAGGGCTGGATGGCCGGCGGCACGTACCTTGTGGCGCGCCGGATTCGGATGCACATCGAAATCTGGGACCGCACCTCGCTGCGCGAACAGGAGGCCCTGATCGGGCGCACCAAGGGCGCCGGGGCCCCGCTCTCCGGCGGCGAGGAATTCACCGCCCCCGACTTCGAGATCCAGGGGCGCAGCGGGGAACCACTGATCCCGCTGGACGCCCACGTCAGGCTCGCGCACTCGAGCCAGAACGACGGCGTCAAGATGCTCCGGCGCGGCTACAACTACACCGACGGCTCGGACGGCCTGGGGCACCTCGACGCCGGACTGTTCTTCATCGCCTTCGTCACAGACCCGAGGACCCACTACGTGCCCATGCAGCTGGCCATGGCGAAGGAGGACACACTGGCCCTGGAATACCTCAAACACACCGGCTCGGGCCTGTTTGCGGTTCCCCCGGGAACCAGGGCGGGGGGCTTCATCGGCGAAGGGCTCTTCGCATGACGGCGGCCCTCACCGATGCCGGCAGTCCGCCCGGAACCGAGGGAACAGGCCAACCCACCGGCACGGAGCTTCCGGGACCCGGCATCGGCGGGCCGGTACGACCAACGGCCACGTCCACTCTGAAACTCGTGCTGCTGGGAGTGGGGTGCTCGGCGGCGTGGCTGGCGTCCGTACTGGTCGGCGGGTTCCTGGACCCCGGGCCGGAGATCCACCGGATTGCCCTCGCGGGCCACATCCTTGCCCTCGTGCTGTCCTTCGGAGCCATCTTGGTGCTCGACTGGGTGGGTTTGCTGTGGCTTCTGGGCCGCCGCGACGTCCACGACACCCGGCGGCTCGATTCCGCCGCGCAACCGCTGATCTGGGGCGGGCTGGCCATCCTGCTCATCTCCGGGGCATTGCTGCACCCCGATCTGTCCAGCCCTCCGACGCAGATCAAACTCGTCAGCATCCTGGTCCTCATGCTCAACGGGCTGGTCCTGACCAAAACCATGAAGCAACTGCACCAACTGCCGCCGGAAACCTTGTTCACGGCGGTGGCGGCCGGGCTGCGGGCGCGCTTGCTCGCGGCTTTGTGCATCTCTCAAACCTGCTGGTGGACGTCCGTGCTGGTAGGACTGCTCAACAGCACGCTGCGGCGCTGGACGGGAGCCTGACGCCGGCGAGTCCGTCGGCTACCGCGCGGGCGGGAACGTCCGGCTGTGGCGGTTCTCAGCCACAGGCGGATCGAATCTGGTGTCTTCCAGCGTCGCTCCGTCGTCGAGCCAGCGGCGGTTGGTGTAAAAACTGATGGCCCGATTGTTGCTTTTCTCCACCCACAGAAACGCCCGCTCATAGCCGAGTTCGATGAACTTTTGTTCTGCGGCCGCAAACAGGACGGAGCCTGCGCCCTGCGCCCAGCAGTCCGGATGCACATTGATCGCGTGGAGCTGACCGGTTCCCTGATCCGAGTCGCCGGCAGCAGGACCGAGGATGGCGAAGCCCACAACCTGGTTGCCGCTTTGGACGACGAGGTGGTGCGTCCCTTCCTTGGGCTCCAGGATGTTTCGGCGCCAGGCAGACGCCGCCCGCCCGACGTCGAGACCGTCAAGATACTCATCGGTCATGACTCCACGGTAAGTGGCCCGCCAAGCCGCAACATGGACCTCGGCCAGCCGTGCGGCGTCGTCTTCGGTCGCGGCCCTGACGCTGATGTCCGGAGTGGTCATGGTGGCGAATCTATCAAGTGAGGTCACCGATGCCGTGCGGCGCGCACCAGGCGGCGGGCGAAATGGCTGATGACGAGGACGCTGACCGCGGCAAGGAGCCACGTGCCTGCCGCCCCAAGGACCGGGCCGCTCGTGCAGGTGCTGACGGCGCCCGACTCCGCCGTGTAGTCGATGCACTCACCTGTCCGAGAGCCGATTAGAAAAGCGTCGACGGCGATCACCAGCAGAATGGCCACTGCCCAGGGCCACCACTTGGGCGGGCGCAGCTGAGGCGCTTCCTCCACGGTTCCTCCCCGGCAGCTCATCGGCCGGTCCGGCCGCTCGAACACCTGGCAGGCATCACAGTACGGCCGATCCCTACAGCGCGGTACTCTGCACTAACACCCTGTCTGCCTCTCCCCTGGCCGTGATGAGCCACATCGACCTCGGCGGCGGCCCGGAAGTGTCCGGCAGAATCATTTCATGGAAGGTCAACGCGATGTCAGAATCTGAACTTTCAGCTCTCCGGGAGCGGGCTGCCCGTGGTGACAACGACGCTATAGGTGAACTCATCGAGCTGGCCGCGGAGCGGGAAGACTTCGACGAGCTGCGGCATCTTGCCGACGGCGGCAGCAAAGACGCCGAGGATCAGCTCGTGGAACTCGCAGCTGAAAAGGAAGACCTAGCGGAGCTTCGGCGTCTGGCATCCGCCGGCAACACGGACGCGGCCGAAGTGCTGGCCGAACTCACTGAGTAAACACTCAGCTGAAATTGACCGTGTTCCGGCTGAACACGTTTCTGAAGTTGCGGATCGCGCAGCTTCGCGCAGAGGCCGTGGCCGCTGAGGCAGCAGGGCTTTCGCACTAAGTGTCCGGGGTTCACCCTTGACCATCGGGCCGGACAGCGCGTGCGGTAGATTGCACTCATCCCGACCACGAAGCGGGCAATGGAGGGGGACCATTGAAAGCATCACAAGAGCAGCAGCACCCGCCGCAGGCGGACTGCTCAGCGTCCACTCAGCGCGCCGCCCGTCCGGTCAGAACGCACCGCTCGACGTCGGGCCGCCCCGTGGCCGCTGCCGTATGGGCCGGTGCAGCCGGCACCCTGTGCTGGCTGCTGGCCAGCGGAGAAACCCGGGCCGCGGTGGACGCCGCACCCTGGCTGGTGCTGGTGTCCTGGTTCGTCTACGTAGCCCAATGGCTGCCATGCCTGCGCGTCGATGGCGACGGCTTTGCGCTGATCAACGGCCTCCGCGACCACCGGATACCTTTCGATACGGTCCAGGACGTCGAGGTCCGCTATGCCGTAGCAGTCCGGGCCGCCGGCAAGAAGTATGTGAGCTGGGGCGCTCCTACCCCGCCGGGCTCGTTCGAATCCGGATTCGAACATGTCAGCGATCTAAAGAGCCGGCCGCACAGCATTCTCCCAAGCAATGAACGACTCAACCAGCCCGCGGTGACCACCGGACGTGACGAGATCGCCCAGGCGTGGCAGGACGCCCGCGCCGCCGGGCTCCGCTCCTCCGACGGAACAGTAACCACGACATGGAACCGCCCGATGGTCGCCCTCGGCGTCGTAGTGCTCCTCTGGGTGATCGCGGCCCAGCTGTTCTAGACCGAGCGGTACCGGAGTGAGCCGGGAATCTCGCCCCGGGCCCCCAGGCCTTCCCCGTAGGCGAACCGTGCCCACAGCGCCCGCATCGCCCGGCCGTGCGCATTGATCTCGTCCCAGGTGGCACCCGCCAGCAGGCCGGCACCCTCCCATGTCCGTTGGTGGCCGAACAGCAGCGGCAGATCAACCGTGTGCGCGGCGCCGTAGAGATTTCCCGGTGCGCGCCAGGACAGCACGTAGCTGTGGGCCCGCCCGCCTGCACGCACATGCCGCCTGGCAAACTGCCTGGCTGCCTTGCCGTACACGAGTTCCGTGACCACCCATGTGACTGCCTTGAGTACTGCGCTGCCGGCCACGGGAATCCTGGCCACTCGGCTCAGGTGCGGGCTTCGCGGCAGAAACAGCCGGGCCTCGTCCGCCGTGTGGCCGATCAGGATGTCGATCCCGGGCGCAGCCGCATTCCAGGCCCCGTCGAGCTCGGATTCCTCGGGCAGGGGTGAATGCCCGTACTGGATCCCGAACGGCATGGCAGCCATCAGCCCGAACTTCCTCGCCGCCCGCGCAACATCTTCTTCGCGGGCGACGACGTCCATCGCCGGAGTACTGGCGGTGACCGCTTCCGCGGCGACACCCATGGCGGCGTTCATCTTTTCCCGTCCCCTGGTAATACCCAGCGGGGCACTTTGAATGATGGCCCGCTGGAAGAGCGACGCCGCGCCCGGCGTCGCCATGAGGTGCGCGACGGCGTCGCCCCCTGCGGATTGCCCGAACGCGGTGACCCTGCCCGGATCGCCGCCGAATGATGCGATGTTGCGCTGCACCCACCGGAACGCCTCGATCTGATCCAGCAGGCCCAAATTGGCGGGCCGGCCGGTGCTGGTGGACAAATAACCGAAGAGGCCCAGCCGGTAGGTCACCGAGACGACGATCACCCGGGTTTCGGCAACCAGCGCCGAAGGGTCGAAGATCGCCAGATCCCCCGATCCGGACGTGTAGGAGCCGCCATGCAGCCACACCATCACCGGCAGCCGCTCATCGTCGTCGAGATCGGCGGGCACGGTGATGGACAGCCGTTGGCAATCCTCGCTGCCTGGAAGTTCGCCGTAGCGGGTGCCGAGCACGTCGTCCAGGAAGGGCACCGGGGCCTGCGGGCACGCCGGGGACAGGGATGTCGCCTCGAGCATCTCGGACCAGTCAGTTGCCGGCGCGGGCGGCTGAAACCGATCGGCTGTGGCGTAGGGAATGCCGGTGGCACGCACGACGGCGCCGTCGCGCCATCCGGTGACCGGGCCACACGGCGGGTCGAAGGCAAGGTTCACAGTCATACCGGTTTAGCTGTTCTTCAGCAGGGCAACATCGGAGACAAGTTCAATGTGCTCAAGCATCGCCGCCGCCGCGGCCGCCGAATCCCGGGACCTGATCGCGTCGGCGATCTTGCGGTGGGAGGCGAGCGACTGCTCGGGCCGGCCGGGCTGTGCGAGGGATTCGAGGCGCGTTTCCAGGACCATTCCGGCAATGAAGGTCATCAGCTGGGCCAAGACCGCCGAGTGGGCCGCGCCAGTTACAGCCTGGTGGAACAGCTCGTCGCCACGCGCACCCCGGCCGCCCGAGGCGACTTCTGCCGCCATGGCTTCTAGGGCGTGATCGATGGCGTTCATGTCCTGCTCGGTGCGCCTGGCCGCGGCCAGCTCGGCAAGTTTGACCTCCAGCGTGCTCCGCGCTTCAACGATCTCGGGTAGACGGCTGCGGTGCTCGCGGAGGCCTTTGATCACGGACGGAACGTTGGGCCGGTAGACCAGCACCGCTCCGGTGCCGTGCTGGACGTCGATCACGCCGAGCACTTCAAGGGCCACCAGGGCCTGCGCCAGGGTTGCCCGCGAAACCCCCAGCCGCTCGGCAAGCTCCCGCTCAGCCGGCAGCGTGTCGCCGGGACCCAGCTCGGCGGACTCGATGAAGTCCATGATCTGCTCCACCAGCTGCTCATAGAGCCGGGGCCGCGAAACGCGGGAAATCTGATGCGTTGCCGCCTGCTTTGCCATGCTCGTCCTTCCAGCCTGTTCTGACCCTAAGACTACCGGAGAACTATTGACAAAGACACCTAGTGTCTAGGAGGCTAGGCCACTAAGCCAGTCAGTGAACCACTTCGATTCGGAGGAACAACGATGTCCGCTCCCGTCCTGTCCATCATCATCCTGGCGGTGATGTTCCTTCTGGCCACGGTGCTGCCGCTCAATATGGGTGCCTTGGCCTTTGTGGGTGCCTTCCTGCTGGGCTCCGTGGTGCTGGGGATGTCCACCAACGACATCCTGGCCAACTTCCCCGGCGGCCTGTTCCTGACCATCGTCGGGGTCACCTACCTGTTCGCCATCGCGCAGAACAACGGCACCATCGACCTGCTGGTGCGGGGCGCCGTTCGGCTGGTCGGCAGCAAGGTGGCCCTGATCCCGTGGGTCATGTTCGCCATCACCGCGGTGATTACCGCCGTCGGCGCCCTCTCCCCGGCCGCCGTGGCTATCATCGCGCCGATCGCCCTGAGCTTCGCCGCCAAGCATAAAATCAATCCGCTCATGATGGGCATGATGGTGGTCCACGGCGCGCAGGCCGGCGGCTTCTCCCCCATCGCCGTCTATGGCGTCACCGTCAACAGCATCATTGCCAAGACGGAGCTGGATGCAAATCCCATGGCAATCTTCCTGGCCAGTTTCCTCTTCAACCTGGGCATCGCGCTGGTGCTGTTTGTCGTCCTCGGCGGCGGCAAACTGCTGTCCACCCCGGGCGGGCGATTGGTGGAGCAGGCCGCAGAAAAGCGCATGTCCGTCAGCGTGGGTGCCCGCGCGGCCGGCGTCACGTTGCAGGGCTCCGGCTCCGACATCTCCGCCGCCGGCGTCTCGGCCAAAGGCACCTCGGGCGGCTCCGGTGCATCCCCGGCGGCCGGTCCCGCCGGGGCCGGCGCGCATCCGGCCAACGGCGCACGTGCGTCCCTGCCCCAGCTCATCACCATCCTGGGTCTGGTCGCCCTGGCTGTCATCTCGCTCGGATTCAAAGTGGATGTCGGCTTCGTTTCGATCACCATCGCAATCGTCCTCGCCCTCGTGTCCCCCGCAGCGCAGAAGGGCGCCGTCAACAAGATCAGCTGGTCCACCGTCCTGCTCATCTGCGGCATGCTCACCTTCGTGGGCGTCCTCGAAGAGGCCGGCACCATCGCATTCGTATCCGGCGGGGTGGCTRACCTTGGCATGCCCCTGCTCGCCGCCCTGCTGATCTGCTACATCGGCGCCATCGTCTCGGCCTTCGCCTCCTCCACCGCCATCCTCGCGGCCCTCATTCCACTGGCGGTGCCGTTMCTGGCCACCGGCGAGGTCGGCGCAGTCGGCGTGATCGCCGCCCTGGCCGTGGCCTCCACGATCGTGGATGTGTCCCCGTTCTCCACCAACGGCGCCCTGGTCCTGGCCAACGCGCCGGAGGACGTGGACAAGGACAGGTTCTACAAGCAGATCCTGGCGTACAGCGGCATTGTCGTCGCCGTCGGGCCGGCCATCGCCTGGCTGGTCATGGTGGTCCCCGGCTGGATGTGACCGGCTGGATGTAGCCGGCAGTCCAACCAGCGCTCAAGCACACCGCACGCACCCGCAAAGACCGACCAGAGAAGGAACACGCCAATGAGCACCGAACCCACGCCCGACGCCGAAGGCCCCCTGACCGGCTATCTCGTGGTGGACCTGAGCCGAGCCCTCGCCGGCCCGCATGCCGGGATGATGCTGGCTGACCTCGGCGCACGGGTGATCAAGGTGGAGAACCCCGGCACCGGGGACGACACCCGCGGCTGGGGCCCGCCGTTCGTGGGCCCGGAGGATGATCCGCAGGCCACGTACTTCCTGTCCTGCAACCGGAATAAGGAATCCATTGCCTTGGACTTGAAGAGCGACGACGGGCGGGCAGTGCTGCGTGAGCTGGTGGGGCGCGCCGATGTGGTCATCGAGAACTTCCGTCCCGGCGTCCTGGACCGGCTCGGGTTCTCGGCAGCGGAGATGCATGCCCTGAATCCGGCGCTAGTGGTCCTCTCCATCACGGGATTCGGGCACGACGGGCCCGAATCACGGCGCAGCGGCTACGACCAGATCCTCCAGGGCGAGGCCGGGCTGATGTCCCTGACCGGGTCCGGGCCGGACGATCCGCAACGCGTCGGAGTCCCCATCGCCGACCTCCTCGCCGGCATGTACGGGGCCTTCGGCACCCTGGCCGCGCTGCTGCAGCGGGAGCGCACCGGCCAGGGCCAGATCGTCCGCACCTCCCTGCTCGCGGCGCTGATCGGAGTCCACGCCTTCCAGGGCACCCGGGCCACCGTTGCGGGGGAAGTCCCGAGGGCCCAGGGCAACCACCACCCCTCGATTGCCCCCTACGGTCTGTTCCACTGCCGGCAGGGCCGGGTACAGATCAGCGTGGGAAGCGAAAAACTCTGGAGCACGTTCGCCTCGACATTCGGCATCGACGCCGCGCGGCCGGAGTTCGCCACCAACGCGGACCGCGTGCGCAACCGCGAGAAAGTCATCGAAGAAGTGGAGCGGGTATTCTCCGATTTCGAGGCTGAGCCGCTGCTCACCAAACTTAACGACGCCGGCATCCCGGCCGGCAAGGTCAGAACCCTGGACGAAGTCTACGAATGGGAACAGGTCCACTCGCAGGGCCTGATGATCGATGTCGACCACAAAATCCTCGGTACCGTGAGCCTGCCGGGCCCGCCGCTACGGTTCTTCAGCGCCGCCGGCACCGCAGAAACCACGCTGAAGACCCACACCGCACCGCCGCTGCTGGACCAGGACGGGGAACAGATCCGCCGGTGGCTCGGGCTGACAGCCTCCCCCGGAGCGGGCATGGGCACAGGAGCCGGCACGGCCACGGCATCCGGCACAGCCACCGGTGCAGGCCAGGAAGGCCACCCGGCATGCTGACCCAGCAGAAAATCCGGCACCTGGACGCCGCCGAACTCATCGCCGCGGTGCTCGACCCCGGCTCCTACCGGAGCTGGGACGCACCCATCGTGGACCCCGATCCCGGCCCCGAGTACCGGCAGGAACTGGCCGCCGCCCGGGCCAAGACCGGCGTGGACGAATCCGTCCTCACAGGCGTTGGCCTCATCCGCGGCCGCCGGGTCGCCGTCATCATCAGCGAGTTCCGGTTCCTCGCCGGCTCCATCGGCCAGGCCGCGGCCGAACGGATCGTCAACGCCGTCGAACGGGCCACCCGCGAAGGACTGCCCCTCCTCGCCGGCCCTGCCTCGGGCGGCACCCGCATGCAGGAAGGAACCATCGCGTTCCTCTCCATGGTCAAGATCAGCGCCGCCGTCCGCACCCACCGGCAGGCCGGGCTGCCCTACCTGGTCTACCTGCGGCATCCCACCACGGGTGGCGTCATGGCCTCCTGGGGATCCCTCGGCCACATCACCGCCGCCGAGCCCGGAGCCCTGCTCGGCTTCCTCGGACCCCGGGTCTACGAGGCCCTCCACGGCACCCCGTTCCCGGAAAACGTCCAGACCTCCGAGAACCTCTTCGACAAAGGACTGATTGACGCGGTGGTCCCGCCCCGGCAACTGTCCGACGTCGTCGACCGTGCCTTGAGCATCCTGGTCACCGGCCCCCACGCACCGATCGCCGCGCCCGCGACCCTGTCCGTGGAGCCGTCCGGCGCCGGCGCCTGGGAGTCGATCGGCATCTCCCGCGATCCCCGCCGCCCGGATGTGCGGCAACTGCTGGCGTATGGCGCCCGGGACGTGCTCCCGCTCAACGGCACCGGACAGGGCGAAAAGGACCCCGGCCTCCAGCTGGCCCTGGCCCGATTCGGCCAGCAATCCTGCGTAGTCATCGGCCACACCCGGCCCAGGCCCTCCCGCACGGCGGCATCGGGACAGTCGGCGATGGGGCCGGCGTCCCTCCGGGAGGCCCGGCGCGGCATGCGCCTGGCCGAGGAACTCCGGCTGCCGCTGCTCACCATCATCGACACCGCCGGCGCCGCCCTGTCCCAAGAGGCCGAGGAAGGCGGCCTGGCCGGCGAGATCGCCCGCTCCCTCCACGACCTGATCGGCCTCAACGCGCCCACGGTGTCCGTGCTCCTCGGACAGGGAGCCGGCGGCGGGGCACTGGCCCTCCTGCCCGCGGACCGCACCATCGCGGCCCAGCACGCCTGGCTCTCCCCGCTCCCGCCCGAAGGCGCCAGCGCCATTGTCCACCGGAACACGGATTTCGCCCCGGCCATGTCTGAGGCCCAGGGCGTCAACGTCGCATCCCTGCACGCCAACGGACTCGTGGAGCACATCGTGGATGAACGCCCCGATGCCGCCGACGAGGCGCAGGCCTTCTGCCGGCGCCTCGGCCGGGCCATCGAATACGAACTCGCCACGCTCGCCAGCGCCGGAGTCAACGAACTCCTCCCCCGGCGCCTGGCGAAGTACCGCAACCTGGGCAGCGTCCTTGGCGCCGCTGCCGGAACGCCGTCGTCCGGTTGAGGGCCGGCCCTAAAGCCGGCTCAGAGCAGGCTCGAAAACTCCGCGTAGCGCAGCGGGGCGTAGCGCCCGTAGGCGGCGATCACCGCGGCCTCCACAGCGTCGACGTCGAGGCCCGGCACGAGGTCATCGGCCGCGCCCGCCGTCGCCGGGTCCCATTCGAGGCCGAGGGCGGCGTAACTCGCCTCCAGGACCGCGCGGATCGGGGCGGAGTCCGCCACCACGATCACGGAGCTGAAAAGCCAGCCGCCGGCGACCACCCGCTGGGCGGTGCCGACCAGTTTGATCCGGCGCTCCGGAGACTCCGGGTCGCTGCCGTGCACGCTGAACTCGCCGGGGCAATACTCCCCGGGGATCTCGCCGACGCCGGCGTGCACGCCCGCATCGCGCAGTGCCTGTGCGAGAAGTTCGCCAAAGCGCGAAAACCGTCCCTTGGCCCCGGCAATCGCGTCCGCATCGGGCTCCAGGTGATCGATGACGAGCGTCCGCTCGTGGTACGCCGCCGCGCGGCCCCCGGCCTTCCGGACCAGCGGTTCGAAGCCGAGCTGCCTGCAGGCCGCGGCGGCGGCCTCGAACCCGGGCAGGTGCGTGTCGCGCTGCCCGAAAGCGACCGTGGGAACCGGCCGGTAAAGCCGCAGGGTGGGGCCCAACGCGCCTGTCTTGACCTTCTGGAGGAGCCCGAGGGCGAAGTCGAGATCGGCGGCGGCACCGAGTGATTCGTACTGCCGCACCACCGTCAGTGTCCCGGGCCCGGCTGGCGCCTGCGGCATGTTGTTATGCTCCCTTATGGTCATTCTGCAATTCCTCGTCGTAGCCGCCGCGTTCGCCATCATCGACGCCATCTGGCTCAAGACGATGAACCCGTTCTACCGCCGCCAGATTGGTGAGCTGATGGCCGACAGGCCCAATCTAGGGTACGCGGTGGCGTTCTACGTGATCTACATTGCCGGGATCGTGTTCTTTGCCCTGCGGCCAGCGCTCGACGGCGGCAGCTGGCTTAGCGCCGTGGGCTACGGCGCCGCCTTGGGCGCGTTTGCCTACGCCACCTACGACCTCACCAATGCCGCCACCCTCAAGACCTGGCCGTGGCAGCTGGTTGTGGTCGACATCCTCTGGGGCGCCGCGCTGACGGCCCTGGCGACGCTGGCCGGCTGGCTCGTCTTCCGCACGAACTAGGACCGTCCGCCCGAGCTAGGACTTGCGCAGCGTCAGGATCTGTTCGGCGCGCCCGAACGGGCCCGTGAGGTCATGCAGCACCGTGGAGGTCAGCCCGATCCCGTCCGTGCCGAATGAAACCTCGTTATCCAGCCCCAGCCACTCGCCCTCCGGCTGGCGGTACATGTGGATCTGCAGGTCCAGGTTGGGGAAGGCATAGCTGCCCTTGCCCGGCGGGACCCGCGCGGCGATTCCGTTGGCCGTGTCCACCAGGCCGACCAGCCGGGCGAGGTCGCCGCTGTCCGCCCGGTCAGTCAGCGGATAGTCGGTGCGGAGCCAGACCGTCCCCGAGCCCGCCCGGTGGCCCTCGGCGATCCGCATGTGCAGTGAGGCAATGTAACCGCCGGGCCAGATACTTGCGGCGTCGTACGGTTCGCAGTCCTCCGGCGCGGGGATCCGCGGATCCTCGAAAGCCGCGATGGCGGACGTGTCCGAGGTGATCATCCGCCAGGCCGTGGCGCGGATCGCCGTGCGGCCGCCGGCAACGAGCTCGGCCTGCACCAGCTCGATGGTCCGGCCAGGGCGCAGGGTGGAGGTCACGACCTCGAACTCGCCGCCCGGGATCAGCCCGAGGATTTCATAGCTGAGCCGTGCCATCCGCATGTCCTCGCGGGGCTCATGCCGGGCCAGGCAATCGGCCATGATGCCGGATGCGGGGGCCATGTGCTGCTCATGTTCGTTCCAGGCGCCCTGGGCTTGGATAGTGGAGCGGAATCGCCCTTCCCCCAGAACCTCATAGTAGAAATCGCCCTCGGCAAGTTCCGGTAGTGCAGCAGTCAACGTCCGCCCTTTCGCGTGGCTGGTGATTCCAGAACACACTATCCCGTCGCGCCGGCGGCACCCTGCCACACCACCGCGCCCGCGGTCCCGCCCCTACCGGCGCCAGCTGCCCTTTCACAGCTCCCGCTATACAAGGGCTCATGGCCGGCATAAGTCCGGTGCCTAGAAATAGTGCATGACTCCTGACAAGACCAAACACCGTAAGGGCGGCCGCGTGCGGCGCGCCGTGCTGGCCGGAGCCCTGGCCCTGACTCTCTCCGCGGGCGGCGCCACAGCGTGGGCGCTGGACCGCTTCGTCTTCGAGCACGTCGAAATCTCCGACGTCGCAGCCTACGAGGCGAGCCAGGGCGTGACGTCCGGCGCTGCGGACACAGCAAACACAGCAAAAACAGCCGCCGAAACCACGGACACTTCGTACTCATCGGCCGACTCAAGCATCAACATCTCCACCGTCGTGACCGGCAGCGGCGACAGCACCGTGACCTACTACGTGGCCGACGTCGTCCTGAGCGACGCCACCGTCCTGCAGTCCGCGTTTGCCAACAACAGCTTCGGCGAGAACATCACGGAGACCACCTCGGACACTGCGGCCGACCACAACGCCGTCTTCGCCATCAACGGCGATTACTACGGCTTCCGGGACACCGGAATCGTCATCCGCAACGGCGTCGTCTACCGCGACGAGGGCGCCCGCCAGGGCCTGGCCTTCTACCGGGACGGCACCGTCAAGGTCTACGACGAAACCAGCACCACGGCCGCCCAGCTCGTGGCCGACGGCGTCTGGAACACGCTGTCCTTCGGACCGGCCGTCCTTAAGGACGGCCAGGTGGTGGACGGCATCGAGGACGTGGAGGTGGATACGAACGTCGGCAACCACTCCATCCAAGGCGAACAGCCCCGAACAGCCGTGGGAATCATCGGCACCAACCACCTCGTCTTCGTCGTGGTGGACGGGCGCAGCCCGGGCTACAGCGCCGGCGTCACGATGACCGGACTCGCGGGAATCATGCAGGACCTCGGCGCCACCACGGCATACAACCTGGACGGCGGCGGTTCCTCCACCATGTATTTCAACGGCCAGCTCGTCAACAACCCGCTGGGCCAGGGCAAGGAACGCGGCACTTCCGACATCCTCTACATCGGGCAGTGAGCCGGGGCCATGATCATCCTGATCCCCGCCTACGAGCCGGACCAGCAACTGCTCCGCCTGATCCACTCGATCCATACCGCGGCTCCGCAGCTCACCATTGTCGTGGTCGATGACGGCAGCGGCCCGGACTACCAGCCGGTGTTCGACGGCGCAACCGGGCTCGGGTGCACGGTCATCGGCTATGCCGGAAACCGGGGCAAGGGCCATGCGCTGAAGGCGGGATTCGGCTTCATCGCGGACCGCTTCCCGGGCCGCGACGTGGTCTGCGCCGACAGCGACGGCCAACACCGCGTTGAAGACATTCTCAGGGTCGCCGAACAGCTGCCTGCGGCGCCGGACGCGATGGTCCTCGGCACCCGTAACTTCAGCAGCAACGTCCCGGCCCGCAGCAAGTTGGGTAACACCGCCACCCGCTGGCTGTTCCGGCTGGCCACCGGGGAACACCTTTCCGACACCCAGACCGGGCTCCGGGGATACCCGGCGGCGATGCTCGCGTGGCTCAGGGGCGTCCCCGGCGAGCGCTACGAGTACGAACTCAACCTCCTGCTCGAGGCCAAGCAGGCCGGTTACCAGATCCGGACGGTCGGGATCGCTACCGTCTATCTTGATCACAACTCGGGCTCGCACTTCCGACCCCTGGCGGACTCGGTTCGGATTTACGCACCCCTGCTGAAGTTCCTGGCTTCTTCCCTGGCCGCGTTCGTCATCGACACCGCCGCGTTCCTTGTCCTCAACGCGGTCACCGATTCGGTCCTGTTCGCCGTCGTCGGCGCCCGGGGCATCAGCTCGGCGGCGAACTTCCTCGTCAACCGGCACCTGGTGTTCCGCCATGGCCGCGAGCGCCAGGCCACGCGGACCGGTGCCCGGTACTTCGCCTTGGTCCTCACCCTCCTGGCCGCCAACCTGGCCCTGATGTCGGCACTGGACCAGTTGGCCGTCGCGGCGGTTCCGGCGAAGCTCCTGGTGGAGGCTGCGCTGCTCGCGGTCAGCTATTGCGTGCAGCAGCGGTTCCTGTTCGCCCGGGAACAGCCGGCCGCAGACCGGACCCCAGATCTGGCCGCCAGCCATGCGGGAGCATTAAACCCGACGCATATACCCGCCATGGTCCCGGCACAGTTCCCGCACAGCCTCAGCGGGAATCGTGGACATCAATCCACCCACCGATTCCGGAGCCTTCCATGACACCACTTATTCTCATCGCCGCCGATCTGGCCGCCATCAGCATCCTGACCTTCGCCCTGTACCTGCGCCGGCACCGCCGCCGCGACCTCGTGGTGTCCTACCTCGGCATGAACGTGGGTGTGATGGCCGTGGCCGCCGCCCTCTCCGGCTCGGCCGCCGGGATCGGGCTCGGCCTCGGTCTCTTCGGCGTCCTCTCCATCATCCGCCTCCGTTCCACCGAACTGGCCCAGCACGAAGTGGCCTACTACTTCTCAGCCCTGGCCCTCGGACTCATCTCGGGCCTGGCGATCGAGCCGTTGTGGCTGCCGCTGTCCCTGATGGCCATGATCCTGCTGGTGATGTTCGTGGGAGACCACCCCCGCGTCCTGCCGGCCTACCGCCACCAGACGGTGGTCCTGGACCGGGCGATCGCCATCGAGGGGGAACTCTTCGCCCGCCTCGAGGAGGTCCTGCACGGCACAGTCCACTCCGCCACCGTGCAGGAACTTGATCTGGTCAACGACAAGACGATCGTCGACGTCCGCTACGCGTATCTCCCCGGCGGTGCACCCCGCAGCGTCCTGCCCAGCGCCGCGGCAAGCCCTGGGACCCGCGAGGAGCTGCCGCGGCACCAGCTTGCTCCCACCACGGCCGGTGCGGCATGAGCGCCGGCATTGCCGGCAACCTCCGGCACCTGCCCGCAATCGGGCTGGAGGAACTGAACGCCGCCGCGGCGCTGCAGACCAGGGTAGACCGCAAATACGTCATCCCGGCCCAACAGGGCAAGCAACTGCTGGCGGCCCTCGACGCTGACCTCAGAATCCTGGAGATGGACGGAAAACGGACGTTTGACTACGACTCCGTCTACTTCGACACCCCACAACTGGACAGCTACATGCTGGCGGCCAGGGGCCGGCGCCGGCGCTTCAAGATCCGCACCCGGACCTACGTGGACAGCGCCGCCAGCTTCCTGGAAGTGAAAACGGAAGGCAGCCGCGAAGCCACCGTCAAGGACCGCATTCCATATGACGTGAGGGACCGCAGCCGGATCACGGCCGAGGGACTCGAATACGTCAACGACACGCTCGCGGCAACCATCGGCGATGTCCCGTCCGGACCACTGGAACCAGTACTGGAAACCCGCTACCGGCGCACCACGCTGTTCCTGCCCGGATCGGACAGCCGGGCCACTCTCGACGAGGCGGTCACCTGGCACCGCCCGGGCGGGAGCTCCTGGCTCCTCGCCGGCTCGCTCGTGCTGGAGACCAAGTCCGGCTCCACGGCTGGTCCGCTGGACCGCCATCTTTGGGCCAGTGGCATCAGGCCCAGCCGCATCTCCAAGTTCGCCACCGGCATGGCCGCCCTGCGCCCCGAACTGCCGGCCAACCGCTGGAACAGAACACTGCGACGCAGCCTCCTCCTCACTCCGGCAGCGGCCGCCTGACTTCCACCTCCACGCCGAACTTTCCGCCTCACCCCAACCTCCCCGCCACTTCCCCCGCACTTCAGCAGACAAGGCCCCACCATGAACACGTTCCGCAACTACATTTCCGTCGCAGCCCTGGCACTCGCCCTCTCGCTTACTGGTTGCTCGGCGCCCGGCACGGCTTCCTCCACCGGCCAGGCCGGCACAACAGTGCCGGGCACCCAGTCCGCCGTCACGCTCGCCTCCATGGAGGAGGACACGCACTTTGATTCCGATGACCTCACCTGGGACCCTGCCAAGGAAGTGGCCGTGACACTTGGCGACGGCGCCACCACCGTGGCCGCCGGATCGACGTCGGACGCCGTCAAGGCCGCCGGCAACACGGTGACCATCAGCGCAGCCGGCACCTACCGGCTCTCCGGCAGCCTGTCCGACGGCCAGGTGGTCATCGCAGCCGGCGAAGAGGACGTTGTGCGCATCATCCTGGACGGGGCGAACATCAGCAGTTCCACTGGCTCTCCGCTCGTTGTCCAGAGCGCCAACGAGGCCATCGTCTACCTCGAGGACGGAAGCACTAACGCCATCGAAGACGCCGCCGGCTATGCGGATCAGGGAACGGACGCCCCCAACGCCGCTCTCTATTCGATGGCCGACCTGACCATCGCCGGCAACGGATTATTGACGGTGAACGGCAGGTACAACGACGGCATCGTCTCCAAGGACGGCCTGGTTCTCGCCGCAGGCAACGTCAGTGTGGATGCCGCGGACGATGGCATCAAGGGCAAGGACTACACGGTATTGCTGGACGGCGCGTACACCGTTACCGCCGGCGGCGACGGTGTGAAGGCGGACAACGACGCGGACGAGGGGCGCGGCTGGCTGCTGGTCAGCGGCGGAGCGCTGACGGTGAAGGCAGGCGACGACGGCGTTAAGGCCTTCAGCCAGCTGACAGTCACCGGCGGCACCGTCACGGTGGCAGAATCCGAAGAGGGCCTCGAAGCCGCCCACATCGCCGTCAGCGGCGGCACGGTGAACGTCACCGCCAACGACGACGGAGTGAACGCCGCCGGCGGCAGCTCCAGCACCGCCCAGGGCGGCGGCCAAGGCGGCGGCCAAGGCGGCGGGATGGGCGGGGGTGACAGCGTCGGCGACTACTCCGTGGACATCAGCGGCGGCGAGGTCACCATCAACTCCGAGGGCGACGGGCTGGACTCCAATGGCAACGCCAGCATCAGCGGCGGCACGGTGGTCGTTAACGGGCCAAGCAACGACGGCAACGGCGCGCTGGACGTCAACGGTGAACTCGCCGTCAGCGGCGGCACCGTCGCGGCGGCCGGAAGCGCCGGCATGGCGGTAACCCCGGGAACGTCCTCGACGCAGTCCGGGGCCCAGGTCACCCTGGCCACGGCGGTACCGGCCGGGACAACCATCCAGCTGGCCGATTCCAGCGGCCAGGCAGTGGCAACCTTCGTGACCTCGAAGCAGACGGCTTCCCTCGTGTTTTCCTCCGCCGCGATAACAGCCGGCGAGCAGTACACCGTCTACACCGGCGGAACGGCGCAGGTTACTGCGGGCCTGGGTGAGGGATCCCTTGACGGCGCGCAGCAGCAGGGCACAGTCACCGCCGGGGAGTACACCGCGGCGCGTGGCCCCGGCGGCCGCCCCTGAACACAGAAGGCTCGCCTGGCACCGCTGACATAGTGAACGCAGCGGCCGGCGGAGGACTCGCTGGCTGCTGCGTTTCGGGCTTGGATCCGGACTCGCGTTGCGGTTATTCCCACTCGATCCACCCCGACTAGGTAGACTCGGGTGAGGTTTCAACCACTATCCACCGAAGAGGTGCTCCCCCTGCTTAGAGTCATCAGCTACAACCTCCGCAAGCACGCGGCCAGCGGCGAGCTGGTCGATCTGGCCCGCGATTTCGAGATTGATGCTTTGTGCCTCCAGGAGTGCGACACGGACGATCTGCCGGAAACCATCGGGGATCTGCACCTGGCCGACTCCACCAAGGGCAACCGGCTGGGCCTGGCGATCTACTACCGCATGAGCCGTTTCACGGCCTACGAGACCAAGACCTTCGCCCTCAAGAAGTCCATGCACGACCGCGTCCTCTCCCCCGCGCACGAGCGGCTTATCGGCACGCGCGTGACCGACAACGAGACCGACCACGGGCTCGTTATCGCATCCTTCCACGCGGCACCGCTGACGGCGTCCAACTCGCTGCGGCGGAACCAGATCCATGCCGCCCACGCCGAGCTGCTCAGCATGGGCGGAGGCCTGATGTCCCTGATGGTGGGTGACTTCAACTATCCGTTCTTCACCAAGACCCTGACAGCGCAGATGAAGGACGCCGGCTACGATCTGACAATGAGTGACCGCCGGACCTACACCCGGTACAAAGTCTTCAAGGGCCATTTCGACTTTGCCACTTCCCAGGGCCTCGAGATCGAAAGCGTGGAAACGCTGCCCCGCGGCGCCTCGGACCACCTTCCCATCCTGATCTCGGCCGAATACGGCCAGGAGGTCAACGGCAATGGTGCGGCACCCGCGGCCCCTTAGCGGCCGTTCCTGCCGTTCCTGCCGGGTCGGTCCCGGCGGCCGGCGCTGCCGCTAGGAACCGGCGTTGAAGACGTCCTCGCCGAAGCTGTTCAGGCCCGGCGCCCCGGCGTACCCCAGGCGCGGGAGGGAGAAGGCGTCTTCGATGCTCGCCAGGAGGCTGAAGTGGTTGTAGGGCGTGTTCGAGGTGGTTCCGCCGTTAGCGAAGGGTGAGAGCACAAGGGCTCCTACTTTTCCGCCGGCGGTCCCTCCGGGCAGCAGTCCTGCCGGTCCCTGAGTCTTGCCCTCGGATTCGTCGAAGGTGATGACCAGCATCCCGTCCTGTTTGAAGGCCGGGGAATCCAGGATCGCCGGGACCTGCCGGCTCAACCAACTGTCGGCGGCGGCCAGTCCGCCCGCGCTGCCATCGACGCAGGGGCTGTCGTGGCCGTCATTGCAGAGATTGGGCGAAATGTAGGACAGGTTCGGCGTGGTGGCCACGGACCGGAGGTCACCGGCGAGTTCGCCAAAATCCACCACATTGCTTTGGCATTCCGGTGACGAGGTGATGGATTCGAAGTACACGAAGGGGTTATGGCGGGTAGCGTACTGGTCTCCCACTTCGGCACGCTGACTTGTGTCCCTCGAGCCAAGATCGGGATGCCGGCATGGCGTGCCCATGTCCTCCATGTAGCCCTTCCAGGTCTTGCCGGCGGTGCTGAGCTGCCCGGCCACTGTAGGGACCGACGCCGGATACACGCACCCGGTGCCCTCCGCCTGCCCCAGCGAGGCGGTCCCCGTCAGCCGGAACGGGGCGTAGGTGGGGCAGTCGGCGCGGGTCATCGCGTTGGACGCCTGCCCGGAGATCTGGGCCAAGTAGTTCGGGTGCGAGTTGTGGGCGATCCCGTAGTACTCGGAAAGCAGGACGCCCTGGCTGCGAAGCGTCTGCGACAGGTACGGGGCTTCAGAGCCTGCGCCCCACACTTCGTTGTAGCCCTTGTTCTCGAGATTGATCACGAACACGTGCCCCGGCTTCGACCCGGCGCCCGCGGTGGCCGTACCCCCGGCCGTGGGACCCGGGCCGCCGCCCGGCGGCGGCTCGCAGGCCGCAGCCGACACCACCAGGACTGCTGCAACCAGCAGCCGCACGGCGATTCGTCGATGAGTTTTCGTGGCATTCCGGCTCATGGATTCCGGCTTTCTGATTGACCGATCAGCTTGGCCTTGGCGGCTCCAGTGGTTGCACTCTTTCACACCGCGGTCAAGAAATCCCGCGAGGACCCTGAATTGTGGCTGTGAGGCAGTGGCAGTGGCAGTGGCAGTGAGACCGGGGCAGTGAGACCGGGGACCCAGCGACCGGGAACGCGCGACGCCGGCGTTTCCGGTCCCGGGGCTGGCCTACCGTTCAGTAGTGAATGCTGTGGTGGTAGTTTGCACTCATGAGCGCACCATCGGATTCCATTCCGCTCCTGGACCTGAGCACCGCCAGAGGTCAGGACGGCACGTTTGACCCGGCGTTTATTGATGCCCTGCGCGACGCCACGCACCGGGTGGGCTTCTTCCAGTTGACGGGTTACGGAGCCTCTGCCGCCGAGGTGGACGAACTCTTCGACGTCACGCGGCGGTTCTTCGAGCTCCCGCTTGAGTCAAGGCTCGAACTCGACAACCGGCTCTCACCCCATTTCCGCGGCTACACGCGGCTGGGCCATGAAATCACCCAGGGGCGGCCGGACGCCCGCGAGCAGCTCGACTTCGGGCCCGAGCGCCCCGCCGTCGAGAACTACCCGCCGGATCAGCCGTACTGGCTGGTCCAGGGACCAAACCTGATGCCGGACCGGGCGCTGCCCGAGCTGCGCACCGTATGCATGGCCTGGGCGGACCGCATGTCCCGCGTTGGCGCAGAATTGCTCAGCGCCATTGCCGTGTCACTGCAACTGCCGGAAGGCTACTTCGACGAACCGTTCCGGGACTCACCGGCCTGGATGGCCAAACTTGTCCACTACGTCGGCGGCGTCGTCGCGGATGCCGGACCCCAGGGAGTGGGCGCCCATGCGGACTACGGCTTCGTCACCTTGCTGCTCCAGGATCAGGTCGGCGGCCTGCAGGTGCTCCCGCCGGGCAGCGACAGCTGGATTCCGGTGCAGCCGACTCCGGGGGCTTTGGTGGTCAACCTCGGGGAAATGCTGGAAGTCGCCACCCAGGGCTACCTGGCGGCCACCATCCACCGCGTCGAGGCGCCCCCGCCCGGAGTCGACCGCTACACGGTCCCCTTCTTCTTCTCGCCCCGGCTCGACGCCGTCATTGAGCCGGTGCCGCTTCCGCCCGCACTCGCGGCCCGGTCCCGGGGGCTCACGGATGATCCGGACAATCCGATGCTCGCGTCCTACGGCGCCAACGTGCTCAAAGGCTGGCTGCGGGCCCACCCCGAGGTCGCCCGGATTCATCACCCCGAACTTGTCAGGACCGCAGAGCAGCCCTGACGGCCCCAATTCCCACTGTCACCGGGATTTGCGGGCCGTCAGGTGGCGGTCCGCGGAGTCCCGGCTCAGGCTTTTCGCTGGGCGACGGCGCCAGCGAGCGAGGCGAGGCCCTTTTCGAAGTCTGCGCCGACCATCTTGTCCATGTTCATGAACAGCGCGAAGACCTTGCCGATGCCTTTGTTCTCCCCGGTCATGGTCCAGGTGACCTGGGTGCCGCTGCCGGAAGGGGCGAACGTGAAAGTGGTGGGATTGACGGCCTTGAAGGGCTTGGTGAACTCCAGGCGGATCTTGATGTTGCGCGGCTCGGCGGTATCGACAATTTCCATGGTGCCGGCGCCTGCCTTGCGGTTCCCGCTCCAGGCGTACTTGGCGCCGACGCCGGATTCGCTGCCGGAGTAGTTCCGCTCCATGGCAGGGTCAACTGACTCCCACGGAGACCACTTGGTCCATTCGTGGAAGCTGTTAACCAGCGGAAAGATGTCCTCGGCCGGTGCGGGAATGACTGCGCTGCGGGTAACTTCGTAGGTAGACATGCCGCAATCCTAGGCGGTGGCCGGCCCGACTAGGCGCAGGACAGGCGGGTCACCCCGCCTCGGCGGCCGCTTCCGTAAGGTCCACGACCGGCGACGCGGCGTTCTTCTTGACGGACTCGACGCCGCCCATGGCGCTTGCCTTGGTCTTGTAGCTCTGCGAGGAGGCGATCACCTCGCCGTTGGAGGCCTTGAGCCGGAACCGGAATCCGCCGGACTTATCTTTGTAAACCTCAAACTTGCCAGCCATCGTGCATCCCTGATTTCTCAATCGCTGTGACCGGCCGGGGAGCCGGCACGGAACAGACTAGCGCTGCCGCAACGGGCTGACCAGAGTCCATCGGATGGCCGCCCGTCAGCCCTGCAGTGGGATGACGTCGATGCCCCCGTGCTGGTCGGCAACGACGAGGACCCTGGCAGCCGCCACGCCTTCGAGTGCGGCGGCCAGCTGCTCTTCCTGCGTACCGCCAGCCCTCCGTTCCTCTCCGCCAGCAACGCCAACAGCACTGCCGTCGGCCCGCTTCCAGACTGTGACACCAGCCCCCGTGACCTCGTCGATGACACGGCGCAACGGCTCGGGATCGGAACCCGCCACGAGGATCACGCGATGGATCGTCCGCGGACGCACCGGTCCGGCCGCGGCAAGGCCAGAAGCGGCAAGAACAGTTCGGTCCTGCCGCCACACCGCAAAGTGGTATCCGAACACGAGCCCAGTGGCGACCAGAAGCCCCAGGGGTGCGCGGATCTGTTCGATGAGGCTTCCGCCGCTGACATCGCTCAGGAAGAACTCGAACATCCGGAGGCCGATCACCAGGAGCGTGACCACTGCCACCACGGCGCTCAGGCCGAACACGGCGACCAAGTAGATTCGCCGTGCGTTCAGTCCGGCGCCGGCCACAGCCACCGGCTCCAGTGGCCGCCACGCGAGCCACCAGACCGGTCCGCCCACCAGGAGGGAGCTGACTCCCGCGAGCAGCAGCGTCCGCGCCCCAGCGCCGGCCAGCGGCGTCGACGTCATGGCGAGGACCGAGTTGACGATCACGCCGATCCCGGACRCTGTCGCGACGAGGGCTACGCCGGAGGTCACCAGCCTGCCGCCCTGCACGGTGGCATCCGACCGCCGGCGCGCGATGTTGCCGTGGTAGACCCAGACGAGAGAGCCGATGGCAGCCGCGGCCACGGCCGGCGCGAGTGGCTCCAGCAGGAGCACCAGCGGCTCGGTACGGTCAAACAACAGCCGGAGGACCACGAAGAGCGCAACGCCGGATCCGGCCAGGGTGAGCACGCCCGCACCGAGCACGCCGACCGTGATGAGCGCGACCTCGGCCAGCCCGGTCCGCAGCTTTCGCCCGCCGTCGTGTTTCCAATGCCACCACCAGATACCGGTTCCGCCGACAGCCCAGACCAGGGACTGCAGCGCCGAAACCCACCACTGCTTGCCCACCGATGCTTCAGTCGCGGCACCCCGCAGGGCGGCGTCCAACAGGGTGGACAAGGCTGAGACGGCGCCGCCCACGGCCAGCACGAGCCCCAGCACCGAGCCGAGCACCGTGGGGACGTCGGCCAGGGCTGTCGGACCCTTTCGGGGGTGACGCCACATCCACCGGTGCCAGACCCAGACCGCAGCCCACACCAGGGAGGCGGCAAAGGACAGCCGCCATCCCGGGCCATCCCCGCCGATCAGCGCGGAAAGCGTGTTTAGCACGTTGGTGGAGGCAATGAGCAGGGCAAGCAGGTAGGCGCCAGCCACGTATAGACCCCAGCCGACGGCGGACCGCTCCTCCGGGTCCTCGAGCCGCCGCCACACCGCCCACCACAAGATTGCCGCGAGCGGGCCGCCAATCAGGGCGAAAGCCAGCGAGCGCGCGAGCCCGGAGACATCGTCCGAGGCCAGTTCCGTCCCCGCCACCAGAAGGCGGCCCAGCAGTCCGCCAAGCCCGACGGCGGCGGTCACCACCAGCGCGAACAGCAGTGCGTAGGTGATCAGCCGACGCACGGTCCGTTGGGCGCTCATCGCTTCACCTGGCCCGGGCACACGCTCAGCTGCCAGGGTGCGGTGTCGATCAGCCAGCCGTTCCCCGACCGAACGAGGTCGAAGACGTCCTCGACCTGATATTCGGCGCTGCCGAAGGGACCGCCCGGCTCTGACACGGTGATGAGCACCCTGACGTCTGCGGATTCCGGCCGCTCGGTGGTGGAAACCAGCGTGACGCGCAGATTCCGGGCCACAGGGCGTGCCTCGGCGCTGCATTTGTTCCGCGCGGCGGGAGTCAAGTACGCGGCGGCGGCCGCCTCATCCCCGGCAATGGCGGCGGCGGCATAACGCTGCGCAACCCCTGCCGGCGTTGACTCCGCCAGAGGCGCAGGTTCCCCGCGGGTGAGCACAACCGTCAGCGCGACCATCACGAGCACCGCGATCGCAACCAAGATGGCCAGCAGGGTCCGGTCAGGCCGGACGGGCCGAGGTTCCAGAGTTTCCTCCGGCCGGGATTCCTCCGGCTGTGGCCCGTCAGGCTGCGGACCTTCAGGCAGTCGTTCTGGCTGCGGGCTCATGCCGCCAGTATGGACTCAGGGCCAGCCACGGTCATGATGTCTTTCGTCCCCTTTCAGCGGCGTCTGCGTCGACGCCGCTGGAGCCAGCCACTACGCTCGGAAAATGGGAATCCTGCGCAAAGCCCTCGCCGGTGTGGTTGTGCTGATAGCCGGCCTTCTCGGCGGAGCCCCCGCGGCGCTCGCCGTGACGCCGACCGCCGTCGTGGTTGAAGACCGCGCCGGCGTTTTGGATCAAAAGACGCTGCTGCCGGCAGTACAGTCCACCGACTTTTACGAGCCCACCAAAGTAGCGATCTACACGTACAACGGCACGGCCGCGGACAACCTGAACGCGGAAGTCCTGCGGTTCGCCCGCACCGAACATCCCGAATGGATCAGCGCCGACGGGCAGAAGTGGGCCGACGGGCTGTTCATCTTCGCCCTCGATCCGGTGGGCCGGCATGTGGGGACGTACATGGGTGAGGACCGGAAGGTCTCGCCCGAACAGCGCGAGGACATCCAGAACGCTTCCAAGGAACTGCTCCGGGATGCGCAGTGGACCGACGGCACCATTGCCGGGATCCGCCGCGGCGCCGAACTCATCAATCAGCCGTGGTACCGTTCCACGGCTTTCCTCGTCACGGCCTGGGCGGCGGTGGCGGCCGCAGTCTGCGCGGCTGCAGCGTGGCTGATCGTGCGGTGGCGGACCCGGGTGTCCAGCCGGAAGGACCTGGCCCGGGGCGACGCCAGCTACGCCAACGTCAGCATGGACCTGCAGGTCACCGAGCTCAACGCCAGCACCATTCCCGAGTCGTCGCGGTACGGGAGCACGGTGCTGGAGAAACACCGCACGTTCGTGAACCGCTACAACACAGCCACCGAACTTTCCAACCAGGTACATGCCTTCAGCAGCCGGGACCTGAGCCGCCGGCCCAATCTCAAACTGGTCCGGAGCTACGCCGACGCCGCGGCAGAACTGGACGCGCTGGACGACGTGATCGCCGATACCAATGCCTTGCTCAACCGGGGCTCAACCTGGCCTGCCGCCTGGGACCGCCAGCTCGCGCCGTTCCGCAGTGACCTGGACGGCCTGGAAAGCCTGCTTAGCCAGCGCAGCGCCGAGGGAACTTCAGCGACGGCGGCGGCCCTGCTGTCCTTCCGCGATGAAAGCCGGAGTGATATGGAGCGCTGGTCGGCGGAACTGGCGGACGGCTCGATCACACCCGAGACGGCGCTGGACCGGTTGCGTGACGCCCGGACCCACCTCTCGGAACTCCTGAAGAACCATGCAGACACCTTGATCGACGCCTATGCCCGCAATGACAAGGAAGCCGATCTTATGCGCCAGGAAATGGACAGCGCGCAGGCGGGGACCAAGGCCAGATATGGCCGCGCGTACGAGCCGAGCATCCTCGGAACGGTGTACCCGTCCTACTACTTCTTCTCGGTCCCGAGCTTCAACACCGGCTTCACCACCGGCGTCAGCAGCGTCAGCAGCGCGCGCGGCGGTGGCACCACCACCGGGTACGGGTCCAGCGGCGGCAGCTTCTCCGGGTCCGGGAGCTCGTCGAGTTTCTAGGGCCGAGTTTCCAGGGCCATACGTCTAGGGCCCGCTCCCGGGCCGTTCGACGACGAAATCACCGCCGGGAAACATGATCGTCTCGTGGCCGTCGTCGAACCTGACAAGGTACGGCGGCGCACCATCGACCCCCCTCACCTCAAGGATCAGGCCGTGCCGGTCCGTGGACTCGACCGTGTGCCCCCGGATGATGATGCGGTCCCCTGCGACTGCCTTCATGGCGATCACCTGTATCTCTATTGACGCCTGTGTGCCCGAAGATCATTATGGCTCTTGTCGGCTGGAGGGCGCTAGGCATTGGATTGAGGAGCCGCGCCGTGAGCATCAATCAGGCATTTTGTGAAGCAGGAAAAGCATTCAGCACCCTCTTCCCGGAGATCGGTTCCGCGGCCGGACGGCGCCACCCGCTCCCCCCGCTGGCCGGGCCCGCCGGCCCGCGCCACCGGCGACGCCGACGGGGCCGTAACTCCGCAAGCCCCGGCATCACTGTGAGGCCTGCGGGGTGCCGGCCATGATGAGTGCAATCGTGCGCTGGACCCTCCAGTTCCGGCTCCTGGTCCTCGCCGCTGCGGCAGGAATCCTTGCCCTCGGGCTCACCACCCTGCCGAGCATGTCCGTGGACACCTTCCCGGAATTCGCCCCGCCGCAGGTAGAGATTCAGACTGAAGCCCTGGGACTCTCGGCCGCCGAGGTTGAGCAACTCATCACCTCCCCCATGGAGGCCGACCTGCTGAACGGGGTGGCCTGGGTTGAGGCAATCCGGTCCAAATCCGTGCCCGGCCTGTCCTCGATTCAGATGGTCTTCAAGCCGGGGACAGACCTCTTCCGCGCGCGTCAGCTGGTCTCGGAGCGGCTGACCCAGGCGCGCGCACTGCCCAACGTTTCGGCAGCGCCTGTGCTCATGCAGCCGCTGTCCTCGACCAGCCGGGTCATGATGATCCGGCTGACGTCTAAGGCCATGTCGGCCATCGACATGTCCGTCCTGGCCCGCTGGACCATGAAGCCGGGGCTCCTGGCCGTGCCCGGCGTCGCGAACGTGGCGATCTGGGGCCAGCGCGACCAGCAGCTTCAAGTCCTGGTGGATCCTGCGCAGCTCGAGGCCAAGGGCGTCACGCTGGACGAAGTCATCAAGACCACCGGCAACTCAGTGTGGGTGTCGCCCTTGAGCTACCTGGAGGCATCCACGCCTGGCACCGGCGGCTTCTTTGAGACGGGCCACCAACGGATCGGCGTCCAGCATGTTCTGCCGATCACCACGCCGGAGGACTTGGGCCAGGTGCCCCTTCAGGGACCCGGCAATCTCCTGCTCAAGGACGTGGCCACGGTGTCAACCGACCACCAGCCCCTGATCGGCGACGCCCTGCTCAGCAATGAAGCCGAATTGCTGCTGGTGATCGAGAAGTTCCCGGAGACCAACACGATGGACGTGACCCGCGGCGTTGACGAGGTCCTCCGCGAGCTCCAGCCCGGCTTGCCCGGAGTCACGGTTGATACCAGCGTGTACCGCCAGGCCTCCTTTATCGACGAAGAGGTCGGGACGCTCGGTATCGCTGCGCTGATCGCGCTGCTGCTGATCGTTGCCCTGTTTGGCGCCTTCTTCCGTTCCTGGCGCACGGCCCTGATCAGCCTGATCACGATTCCCGTGTCGCTGACCGCTGCGGCGCTGGTGCTCGATCTGCGCGGCACCGGGATGAACACCATGGTCCTGGCCGGCATGGTGCTGGCCGTGGCCGTCATGGTAGGCGACGTTGCGGAAGACCTGAACGGCATAGCGCGGGCACGCAGCGCCGCGGCCAGGGCAGTCCTCGCCTCCGGCGACAGCGGATCGCAGGCCGCCCCGGCACAGGCACAGGCACAGGCACAGGACCAGCAACGACGCGACTCAGTGATCCCGGGGGCCCTGCGGGCAGTCCGCACGCCGATCCTCTACTCGCTGCTGATCATGGCGCTGGCCGTCATGCCTGCGCTCTTTATTGGGGGTGAGAACGGTGCCCTGTTCGGACCACTGGTCCAGAGCTATCTGCTCGCCCTGGTCGTCTCGATGATCGTGGCACTCACGGTCACGGCGGCACTCGCGTTCGTCCTTCCGGTCGGCTCCAAGGCGCCGGAACGCCGTTCCCTGGCGCGGCTGCAAGGCCGGTACGGCCGGACCGTGACGCGCCTGACGCGAAAGACGCGGTGGGTATTCGCCGCCGCGGCGGTGGTCGCGCTGGCCGGACTGGCACTCGCACCCCAGCTGGCCGGGACACGTCCCGTGGTGCCGGTGCTCGCGGACAAGACCCTTGTAGTTCACTGGAGCGCTATAGCCGGCACGTCGGACCAGGAAATGAGCCGGATCACCGAGGCGGCGGCCGTGGAACTGCGCACCGTGCAAGGCGTGGCCAACGTCGGAGGACACGTCGGGCGTGCCATCACCTCGGATCAGGTCGGTGACGTCAGCTCCGGCGAGCTGTGGGTGACCGTGGCCCCCGACGCGTCCTACGCCGACACGGCCGCCGCCGTCGACCGCGTGATCACCGGCTATGCCGGCCTGACCAGCAAGGTCTCCACCTACCCGCAGGAACGCATCGACCAGATCCGGGAAGAAGCGGACAGCGGCTTTGCCGTCCGCGTCTTCGGCCTGGACCCGGCGATTCTGCGGCAGAAGGCCGCGGAGGTGCAGCAGATTCTTGAGCACACGGCCGGTGTGGTCAATCCCCACATCGACCTGCCCGCCGAACAGCCGATCGCCGAGGTCAAAGTGGACCTGGCTGCGGCCCAGAAGGCCGGCGTCGTCCCCGGTGATGTACGGCGGGCGGCTGCCGCACTTTTGCAGGGCATTGAAGTCGGCAACCTCTACGAACAGCAGAAGGTCTTCTCGGTCATCGTGAAGGGGAATGCGGCCACCCGCAGCAGCCTTGACAGCGTCCGCAACCTGATCATTGACACCCCCAACGGCGGCCACGCCCGCCTCGGCGACGTCGCGCAGGTGACCATGGTCGGGAACGAGTCCGTGATCCTGCACGACGACACCTCGCGGCGCATCGATGTGAAGGCCGAGATCCAAGGCCGTCCGCTGGGCGACATCCAGGCAGACATCAACACGGCCCTGCAGCAGATGCAGTTCCCGATTTCCTACCATGCCGAGATCCTCACCCAATACGCCCAGCAGCAAGGCAATTACCAGTGGCTCTGGCTGCTCGCGGCGGTTGCCGCGGCCGGCATCCTGGTGCTGCTGCAGACGGCGACGGGGAGCTGGCGGCTCGCCGCCCCGCTCTTCCTGGGTCTGATCCTGGCATTGTCCGGCGGTGTGCTGGCCGCCCAGGCCACGGGCGGGGTCAACTCGCTGGTGGCCCTGGTCGCCTTCGCCGCAGTGCTGGGAATAGCCGTCCGCGGCGCCCTCCTGCTGACGGGCCAGGTCCGGAGCCTCCGGGCCAGAGACGCTTCGGCGCCCTGGCCTGCGCTGGTGGTCCGCGGAACCAGGGAGAGGCTGGGACCTGTCCTGATGTCGACCGTGATAACAGCCCTGGCGCTGCTGCCCCTGGTCCTTCTGGGCGGCGTCGTAGGTACGGAGATCATTCTTCCGCTCGCCGTGATCATTTGGGGCGGCCTGCTGACAACAACCTTCTTCACCCTGTTTGTTGTGCCCGCCGTGCTGCTTCGGTTCGAGCCGAAGCCAGCACCCAGCGCGCGGACCGGCCAGGGCACCGCTGCATCGACTGAAAGCCAGGATGCGTCATGAACTCCACACTTTCGCCGCGGGGCAACAGGGCCGCGGTGTTCATCGTTGCGGTGTTCGTGACGGTGTTCACGGCGCTCGCCGCCACAGGTTGCGCCCAGGCGCCGGAGGCCGCACCGTCCGAAGGCGAACCGGCGGCGATCGCTGAAGTCCCCGGCACGGACCTTCACCGGCTCACCCTCACCGAGCACGCCATCGAACGGGTCGGGATCGCTACGGCCGTCATTGCCATGAATCCCCAGACCGGGAAGCTCACCGTTCCCTACGGGGCCATACTGTACGACAGCTCGGGCAAGGCGTGGGTCTACACCAACCCTGAGCCCCGGGTCTACGTCCGCCAATCCATCACGGTCCAGCGCATCAACGGCGAGGTTGCCGTCCTGACGGACGGGCCGCCGGCGGGGACCGTGGTGGTCACGACAGGAGCCGAGGAACTTCTCGGCACCGAATTCGATACGGCCGAGTGACATGCGCTGGCTCATCGGGATCAGCCTCCGTTTCAAGACGGTTGTTGTCGCCCTCGCGTGCGCCGTGATGCTGCTCGGTTCCCTGCAGTTGGGCTCCGCGTCCGTGGATGTCTTCCCGGAATTTGCCCCGCCACGCGTGGAAATCCAGACCGCGTGCCTCGGGTTGACCGCCCAGGAAGTCGAAGAGCTCGTCAGCGTGCCGATCGAGGCCGCCGTGAGCGGCATGCCCGGCCTGGACGAGATCCGGTCCAAGTCCGTGCCCCAGCTGTCCTCGATCGTGCTGCTCTTCCATCAGGGCACTGACCTGCTCAACGCCCGCCAGCTCGTATCGGAACGGATGGCCTCGGTGACCGCGGCGCTGCCCACCTGGGCGGCCCCGCCGGTGATGCTCCAGCCGCTGTCGGCGACCAGCCGCGTGATGAAGATCGGCATGACATCCTCGGAGCATTCGCTCATCGAAATGTCCATGCTGTCCTACTGGACCATCCGGGCCCGGTTGCTGCGGGTCCCCGGGGTGGCCAACGTGGCCATCTGGGGCGAGCGGCTCCAGATGCTGCAGGTCCAGGTGGAACCTGACAAGCTCAAGGCCCAGAACGTCTCCCTCAACCAGGTCATGGAAGTCACCGCCGGCGCCCTCGACGCCGGGCTGCTGAAATACTCGCCCGGACGGTTTATCGGAACGGGTGGCTTCATTGACAGCCCGACCCAAAGAATGGGGATCCGCCACGTCCAGCCGATCCAGACGCCCGCGGACCTGGCCCAGGTGACCATCCGGGAAAAGGACGGGGTGGCGCTGCATCTGGGCGATGTTGCCCAGGTTGTGGAGGACCATCAGCCGCTCATCGGTGACGCCGTGATCAACAACGGGCACGGGCTCATGCTGATCGTCGAGAAGCTGCCGTGGGGCAACACACTGGACGTGACCAAGGGCGTGGAGGAAGCCCTCCACGAACTGCAGCCTGGCCTGAGCGGCATCAACTTCGACACCACGATCTTCCGGCCCGCCAGCTTCGTTGAGGAGGCGATCTCCAACCTCAGCATTGCGCTGCTTCTGGGCTGTTTGCTGGTCGTCATGATCCTCGTCGCGTTCCTCTTCCAGTGGCGCACGGCCCTGATCAGCATCGTCGCCATTCCGTTGTCCCTGCTCACCGCCGCACTGGTGCTCTATTTCACGTCCAGTGCGATCAACACGATGGTCCTGGCGGGGCTGGTCATTGCCGTGGGCGTCGTGGTGGATGACGCGATCATCGACGTCGAAAACATCATGCGCCGGCTCCGGCAGCGACGCGCCAAGGGCAGTGACGAAGCTGGCAGTGACGAATCTGCGGCATCGGTGGTCTTGAAAGCCTCCCTGGAGATGCGGAGCCCGATCGTCTACGCGACCCTGATCATTGTGGTCGCCGCCGTGCCGATCTTCTTCCTGGACGGGCTGACCGGGGTCTTCTTCCGGCCGCTGGCCGTCTCCTACACCCTGGCTGTCCTTGCCTCCATGCTCGTGGCGCTGACCGTGACGCCGGCCCTTGCCCTGATTCTGCTGGGCAACGCCAAACTGGAAGAACGCGACGCGCCGCTGGTCCGGGTGCTCAAACGCGGCTATCACGCGGCCTTGTCCAAGACCATGAACCGGCCCCGGTTCGGCTACGCAGGCTTTGGCGTGCTGGCGGTGGTGGGCCTGATCCTCGCTCCCCTGATGGGCTCGTCCCTGTTCCCCACGTTCAAGGAAAGGGACTTCCTGATGCACTGGATCTCGGAACCGGGAACCTCTGCCGCGGAAGAGTTCAGGATCTCCCAGCGCGGCTGTGAGGAATTCCTGAAGGTCCCCGGCGTCCTGAATTGCGGCACGCACATCGGGCAGGCATTCGCCGCGGACGAGATCGTCGGTGTCAACGCCGGCGAACACTGGATCAGCATCGACCGCCACGCCAACTACGACGAGACGGTGGCCGCCGTGGAGGAAGTGGTCAAGGGCTACCCGGGGCTGCACCGTGACGTCCAGACCTATCTGAAGGAGCGGATTGAAGAGGTCATCACCGGCGCCAGCGAGCCCATCCTGGTCCGGGTCTACGGAGACGATCTCAACGTGCTCCGGGAACAGGCGCAACGGGTCAAGGCAATCATGGACTCGATCCAGGGCACCCAGGACCCGCATGTCTCCCTCGAGGTGGAAGTCCCCCAGATCGCGGTCACGGTTAACCTGGCAGCGGCGCAGAAGTACGGCCTCAAACCGGGAGATGTCCGGCGTGCGGCCGCGACGCTCGTGGCAGGCGAGGAAGTCGGCGACGTCTTCCGGGACGGCCGGGCCTACGACGTCCAGGTCTGGAGCACCCCGGCCACCCGCTCGTCCGTCACCAGCATCGAGGACCTGCCCATCGACACGCCGAGCGGCCGGCGGGTACGGCTCGCCGACGTCGCGGACGTGAGCATGCAGGCGACGCCGAACCAGATCGACCGCACGAACGGTTCCCGCCGCGTGGAGGTGGGATCCTTCCTGGCCCAGGGAGCAGACTTGGGAACCGTGGCCAGTGAGCTGAAGTCGCGGCTGGAGAACCTGGATCTGCCGACCGGCTACAGCGTGCAGCTGCTGGGCGAATACACCGAGCGTGAGGCGGCGACGAACCGGCTGATGATCTACTCCGCCGCGGCACTTGTCCTGATTCTTCTGCTGCTTCAGGCGTCCTTCCGGAGCTGGCGGCTGGCGGTCCTGTCGCTGCTGACGCTTCCCGTAGCCCTGGTGGGCGGGGTCATAGCCGCCTATATGACCGGCGGAGTCCTGTCCCTCGGGTCCCTCGTTGGCTTCCTCACCGTGATGGGGATCGCTGCGCGCAATGGCATCCTGCTGATCAACCACTGCCAGCACCTGGAAACCTATGAAGGCGAAACCTTCGGCCGCGCACTGGTGCTGCGCGGGGCGGCGGAGCGGCTGTCGCCGATTCTCATGACCACGCTGGCCACCGGCCTGGCCCTGGTTCCCCTGGTTGTCATGGGCAACATCCCCGGCCATGAAATCGAACACCCCATGGCCGTTGTGATTCTGGGCGGCCTGATCACCTCCACCCTGCTCAATCTGTTCATCGTGCCCTCGTTGTACCTCCGGTTCGCCAAATCCAGGAAGACACACGAGCGGGAACGGGCTGCCGCCGGGCCGGTCACCGTCTGACCGCCGTCAGAACCCCACCGTCAGAACCCCATCAATCAGAACAACGCGGCGGTCACGGTCCGGGTGAGCTGCTGAATGATCCGGGTCCGGGGACCCATGTCCGAGTAGTTCAGGCCGCGGGTGTACACGACGAACACGAAGGCCCGGCCGTCCTTGTCAAGGACACTGGCATCATGCAGGTTTCCGAACAGCAGCCCGTACTTGTGGTGAATCCCTATCCCCGGCGGGACCGCGGGCGGGATCAGCGTCTCGAAGTTGGTGTTCTGCATGTAGGACAAGAGCTGGGCGGTATTGCGCGCATTGAGCAGCTGTCCCGTGTAGAGCATCTGGAGGGTCCGGGCCATCTCCGCGGGAGTCAGCAGGTTCACCGTTCGGTCGTACGTGATCCCGATCGAGGCGGCGTAGTCCGTGATGCCCCGCTGACCGACCGCCCGCAGGATCAGGGCCCATGAATCGTTGTTGCTCTGCTGGACCATCTGGYGGATCTGGGCCCCGGCCGTCGAGGCGCCCATCGGTGCTGTCAGCGAGGCGCGCCCGGTCTCCACGAGGTGGTAATACGCCGATGCGGCAAGGATCTTGGCCGTACTGGCGGCAACAAACTTGCCCTGGGCTCCGTAGCCGTGGACCACGCCGTCGGACAGATCAATCAACGACACCCCCAGCGCGTAATTGCTGTTGGCCGCGATGATCGCGTTGATCTGGCTGTCCAGTTCGGGGCTGATGGCCGGGACAGCGACGGCGGGGACTTCTGCGGGCTTCCCTGCGGCCGCCGCTTCGGCGACGGCCGCGGGAACGGGGCCCGCCACGGGTGACGCAGCGGCGGGCAGATCGGATGCCGCAGCTGTCCGGCTGGCGTCGGCGGCTGGCCCTGAGGCCTGGGCGGCCAGCGGCGAGGGTGCGGCGGCGGTGCCCGACGTGGTCGCCGCAGCGGCTGGCGGATCAGCCGGGATCCCCGCCCGGACGCCCGCGTAGACGCCACCGGCAGCCACAAGGGCCAGTGCGACGGCGGCCGCAGTCAGATACTGCGGCCGGATCTTTCCCTCACGCTTGGCGAGGGGCCGYGGCCGGAGCTGGGATCCGCCGTCGGCCCGGTGCGCGCCGGAGCGGTAGTGGCGCGGCGGCGGCTCAGTCATCCGGACCGGCCCCGGGCAATTGTTCGAAATCGTTCGCAGGCATCGTTCTTCCCCCGAAGGTGACTGACCGCGGTGGGGCCATAGAGTCCCTGCATTCTTCCCGCTCGAGGCTCCCCGCGCAAGGGCAAGGCCACCGGACAGGCTCGGTCAGCCACCCAACGCCGGGGCGTACGCTGGAGACAAGCGCGGCGTACTCTGATGAAACCGAGGAGCGGTGATGCGAAAAATCATCATGGTCATGCAAGTGTCCCTCGACGGATTCTTCGAGGGACTGGACCGCGACATCAGCTGGCACATGGTGGACGAAGAGTTGCACCGCCACATGAACGAAAAGCTCGCCCCCATGGGCGCCTTCCTGGAAGGCAGGGTCACATACGAGCTGATGGAAGGGTTTTGGCCGACGGCGGACCAGGACCCCGATGTCAGTCCCGTGATGGCCGATTTCGCCCAAATCTGGCGGAACATGCCCAAGCTCGTCTACTCCCGGACACTAACAACGGCCGGCCGGAACGCTGCTGTGATTCGGGAGGTCGTGGCGGAAGAAGTCTTGGCACTGAAGTCGCAGCCGGGCGGAGACATGGCCCTCGGCGGGGCGGAACTCGCCGACACTTTCCGGCGGCTCGGGCTGATCGACGAATACTGGGTGTACGTCCATCCGGTACTGATCGGACGCGGACGACCCATGTTCAAGGACGCCGACAGCAGAGCCCAGCTCCGGCTGTTGGAGACGCACACCTTTGGCAACGGGGTGGCGCTGCTCCGCTACGCCGCGTAGCCGGCGCTGTGGCACGCCCCCGCGGCACTTTCTTGAGCGTTTCTTAAACGCCTGGCGGAAGTGTGGGAGTCGGCGCCTTTTCGGGCGCCCGTTGTCCCGAGCCGGAGGATCCCATGACTGGACCCGTCCCTGTCAAAAGCGTTGAACACGATGCAGCACAGCGCCGCACTGCTGCCGTCCGTCCTGTCGCAGGGCTGCGGCTGTGGGTCCTCCCCCAGGTCCGCCACTGGGTGTTGCTGGGCGTCCTGCTGTCCGCCGCCGTCGTGGCACTGGGCCTGGCGGCGCAGCTGACGCCGGGCTTTAGCGCCGCCGAGCTTGGTGTCGACCAGGACCTCAGCCAGCATCACGCCGCCGCCCTGACCGCCGTCGCGATGGCACTCAACGTCGTGTTTGGACCGGTGGCGGGTCTCGCTCTGATCGGCGCCGCGGCACTCTACATCTGGCTGTTCCGGGGCGGACTGGTCAAGGCCGTGGCCTTCGGCCTCGTGGCTTCGTCCGGGTGGGTGGCGAGTGAATTCTTCAAGATCGTCGTGGCCCGGCAGCGGCCCAGCCCCGCCCTGCTGTTCGATCCCCTGGCTCCGGAAACCGGCTCCAACAGTTTCCCGAGCGGCCACGTGTCCTTTGCGGTGGCACTCGGATTCGCCGTGTACTTCCTGGCCCGCGGAACCCGCTGGGCCAAGGTCACCGCCGTTGGGGCGGCGGCAATGGCGCTCGTCGTTGCCTGGTCGCGGCTGTATATCGGCGTCCACTACCCCACGGATGTCGCGGCTTCGTTCCTGGCCGCGAGCGCAGCGGTGGTCATGCTTGCGGGGTTGTGGAACGTGGTTGCGCCGCGGATGGCCGGCCGGCTTCGTGCCCCGTCCGTCACCCGGTCACTGGGTCCTGAGAGGAATTGAGAATGCACGCCTTGGACGTTTTTCCCTTACTTCCGGCAACAGACAGGGTCGTTCAGGCCGCCGCTGCCGCAGGTACACCCTCACTGCTGGACCCGGCAAGCCTGCTCGCCGGGCTGGGTCCGGCCGCTTTGGGCGTCATCGCGCTCATGGTTTTCATTGAATCGGGCGTGCTCTTTCCTTTCCTGCCCGGGGACTCGCTGCTGTTCACCGCAGGCCTTCTGCACCAACAGCTGCAACTGTCGCTGCCGGTGCTGATCGGTGTCGTCACCGCGGCTGCCGTCGCCGGGGACCAGGTCGGCTACATGCTGGGACGGAAATTCGGCCGGCGATGGTTCAAGGACGATGCCCGGATCCTGAAGACAGCGCACCTGACCACTACGGAGGACTTCTTCCGCCGCCACGGCGGGGCCGCCGTCGTGCTGGCCCGCTTCGTCCCGATGGTCAGGACGTTTGCTCCCCTTACCGCCGGGATCGCGCGCTATGAGTACAAGTACTTCACTCTCTGGAATATCACCGGGGCGGCGGCGTGGGCCGTTTCCGTGACGATGCTTGGCACCTGGTTGGGACACTTTGACATCGTCGCCAAGAACATTGACGTCGTTGCCGTGGCCATGGTCCTCATCTCCGTGGTGCCTTGGGCGGTGCAGCTCCTCAAGCGCCGCCGCAACAGCCGCACCGCAGCCGCACCGGCCGGCGACACGCCCGCGGGAACCGAGGACGGACTGCGGACTGAGGAAATGGCCGCGGAAGAATAGCTGACATGACTACCGCTGACCGCCCGTCCCTGCTGCTCGTCGAGGACGACGCCGTTCTGGGACCGCTCATCGCCGAGCTCCTGGACCCGGATTACCGGGTCCAGTTGGTCACCAACGGCCGTGATGGCCTCCACCACGGACTGACCGGGGCCTGGGACGTCATGGTGATCGACCGCGGGCTGCCTGTCATGGACGGTATCGCCCTCATCGCGGCTTTACGGTCGAAAGGCATTGCCACGCCCATCCTGATCCTGACCGCGCTGGGCGATGCCGACGAAAAGATCAGGGGTCTGGACGCCGGAGCCAACGATTACGTGACCAAGCCGTTCGACGCCGGCGAACTGGCGGCACGCCTGCGCGCACTGACGCGCACCTTCCCTTCCCCGGCCCCGGCGCCGGTGGCGATCGGGGACTGGGAACTGGATCCGACGCAGCGTTCCGTCCGGTCCGTCTACGGGCACACGGTGTCGCTGACCGCGAAAGAAGGCCAATTGCTCGCAGCCCTGGCCGCGGAACCCGGCCGTGTCTTCACCCGGGACGAACTCCTCGCGGCGTACTTCCACGCCTCGGACCAGCCCGGCGTGATCGATACCTATGTTCATCACCTGCGCCGGAAGATCTCCAAGGCCGTCATCCGCACGGTGCACGGCCTCGGTTACCAGATCGGCGATGCCCATGAGTAACGGCGGAACCGCAGGAAATCCGGACCACTCCGTCCTGCGCAAGGCCTCGCTCAAGGTCGCGCTGCGGATCAGCGCCGCGTGCGCGGTCATGGTTCTCGGGCTGCTCGCTGCCACGGCGCTGTACCTCATGAATCAACTCGCCCATCCAGAAGTGCCGGGCTCGGCGGCGGCCGGGACGGCCTACGCGTACCTGGACTCCAAAGATGTCCTCGAAGCCATGGTCATCGCCGGGGTGGCGGGAATCTTGCTGGCCGGCATCGTCGGATGGCTCAGCGCGCGCAGCGCCATCCGTCCCCTCGGTGATGCCTTGGCCAGGCAGCGGCGCTTCGTCCAGGACGCGAGCCACGAACTGCGCACGCCCTTGACCATCCTGGACACCAGGATCCAGCTTGCCCAGCGCAATACCGTGCCCGGCTCCAGGCAAGGCCACGACCTGGCCCGGATCCGGGAGGACGCAGCAACGCTGACCGGGATTGTCAACGAACTGCTCCTCGCGGCAACAGCGGAAGTCCCGGACCGCTCCGCACCGCCTGCCGACCTTGCCGACACCGCCGCCAGCGTCGCCGGGAGCCTCCAGCTGGTGGCAGAGCAGCGCAAGGTGGCCGTGGACTTCGTAGCCGATGCCCGGCCGCTGGCCCGGATCGAGAATAATGCGCTGCGCCGTGCCGTGCTTGCCCTGGCGGACAACGCCCTCGCCCACACGCCCCCGGGCGGCCTGGTGTCCATCACGACCTCGATCGAGCAGAACCGCGCCGTGATCACGGTGGCGGACACGGGGACCGGAATCACCGGCGTCGATCAGACCCGGATCTTTGACCGCTTCGTACGGACCGCCAGCACAGGCAGTGCACACGGACAGCGAAGCTTTGGCATCGGTCTGGCCTTGGTCAGGGAGATCGCCGTCGCTGCGGGCGGCGCCGTTGAGGTGGCCGCGACAGGTGCCGAGGGGACGGTCATGAAGTTGACGCTTCCACTGGCCGGGCGGGGGAATCCCTGAGAACTATATGTACAGGAAAGACCGGCGATCGATTGCCCCCAAGGGAATCGATCACCGGTCTTTCCGGACTTTCCGGCCCGGAAGAGGCAGCGCGGCTTAGGCGCGGACGAAGGTGACGCCGCCGGTCGCCGTGAGCCATGACAGCGGGTGGACCATCGTCTGGTTCTTTCCGTTCATGCCGCCACTGACCACCTGGCCGTTGCCGGCGTAGATGGCAACGTGGCCGGACTGGACCACCATGTCGCCGGGCTGCGGGGTGCCCACAACGGTTCCGAGGCCAAGGAACGCCCGGGGACCAATGTTGCCAACCGGCTTGCCTGCCGCGCCAAGGGCCTTTTCGACCATGGCGGTGCAGTCCTGGGTGATGCCCACCTGGCTGTAAGCGGCCGAGAGCATGATGGCGTTGCGTCCGCCGGCAGCGGGCGCCGCGGCCGGCGCGGCCGCCGGAGCGGCCTGCACCTGCACGGTTGCCTTCGGTGCTGCTGCAGGCGCAGCGGCGGGAGCCGGCGCCGCGGCAACGGGCTGTTCGATGACCGGCGCTGCGACGGTAGCTACCGCGGGGCGGTCAAAGCTGATCTTGACGCTTGAGTCGGCGTTCACGGGGGCGCTGACCAGTCCCGTGACGTCCACGTTGGACGCCGGAGCGGAGTCCCGCTGAGCAGGTGCTGCGGCTGCGTTGGCTGCCATTCCGCTGGTGAGGACCAGGCCGGATGCGGCGGCGAGGACGGCCGTATGGCGCACAAAAGTACTGATTGAAGACATGAATGTAGCCTCTCCCAATGCCTGCGAGGTGAGCTGTCGGATTCGGATGGGAGGCACCCGGCCGCACTCCCGGGCCCGTCGTTGCGGGCACTGTGCGGCTTCACCCCAAGGCCTGCGAAATCAGCAGGCCAAAAGTGGTTTCCCCGTCTCTGCCGGTGGTTGATGCGAGTTACCCCCGGGCCGCGGCAGAGTTAGGCAATCGGCTGGGGAGCGCCCGTATCGGAGACAACAGGCACTCATCCACCGTAACGCGATCCGCATGCAAAAGTCACATTCAGGTAACGGCGGCCACAGAACGGTCCGGCAATTGCCCATGGGGCGGCGCCGCATCCGAACGTAGGATGATGCCATCAGCACACGCCGAAGCGGAGGCCCGAAATGAACAGCCACTGTGTCGCCATCTGCCAGTTGAGCAATCAGCCACAGGAGGATTTCGACGTCAACACCGAGCTGCTGATCCTGGACGGCCGGGACGTCCACGTGACCACCTGGGACGCGGAACCGCGCGACGGAGGTTTCGACGAGCACGTCCTGAATGACCGGGTGGACGCACTTGGGTACATGGTTGTCAATGACTGGGCGTTCCTGGACGGGAAAGCCTACGCCGTGGTGGAGCGGCGGTCGGGCCCTGGGCCCGCCCGCAGCGGCGAGCCGTGACATTCCTGTCCCTGGCGCTGATCGCCGTCGTCGCCCTGGCCGGACCCCTGCTGGCGCTGCCGGCGCGCTGGCGGTTGCCGGTGATGCTGGGCGAACTGTTGGCCGGCATCGCGATCGGACGCTCAGGCCTGGCCCTGGTTGATCCTGCGGACCCGACGTTTATCCTGCTGGCCAACATCGGGTTCGCGCTGATGATGTTTGTGGCCGGAACCCATGTTCCCGTGAGGGATCCGCAGATCCGCTCCGCCCTCGGCAATGGCTCCCGCCGGGCTATTGCGGCCGCGGCGGCAGCGGTGGCGGTCGGAACCGGGATCGGTCTGCTCTTCGGGACTGGACATGCTCCCCTCTACGCAGTGCTGCTGGCGTCCTCGTCGGCCGCCCTGGTCCTTCCGATCATCGATTCGCTGCGCCTCGGCGGACCCGATGTCGTCGCCATGACCGCGCAGGTGGCCATCGCCGACATAGCCTGCATTGTGGCGTTGCCGCTCCTCGTGGATCCGCCCAACGCAGGCCGCGCGGCGCTGGGCGTGCTTACGGTGACCGGCTGCGCGGTGGTGCTCTATTTCGTCTTGCGCTGGCTGGAGCGCAGGGGAATCCGCGCTCGCGTGCACCAACTCTCGGAAAGCCGCAAGTTTGCCCTGGAGCTGAGGAGCCAGCTGGCCGTTCTCTTCGCCCTGGCCGCAGTCGCGACATGGAGCAATGTGTCCGTGATGTTGGCAGGCTTTTCCTTCGGCCTGGTGGTGGCCGCCGTCGGCGAACCGCGGCGGCTGGCCCGGCAACTGTTCGCCCTCAGCGACGGTTTCCTTAGTCCGGTGTTCTTCGTCTGGCTGGGTGCATCGCTGACGCTCAAGGACCTGGCCGGACATCCGGAGATGATTGCCCTCGGCGTGGTCCTGGGAGTAGGGACCCTGCTGACGCACGCCGGCCTGGCGTTCCTGGGTCTCCCGCTGCCCCTCGGGGTGTTGTCGGCGGCCCAACTTGGCGTGCCGGTTGCGGCGGCGAGCATCGGCACACAGCTTCAGGTCCTGCTCCCGGGCGAGGCAGCGGCCCTGCTGGTCGGCGCTCTAGTCACCATAGCCGCGAGCGCCGTCGCCGGGTCACGGGCGGCGAGGGCTTTCGCGCTGCCTGCAAATGCCGACGGCAGATCCGGCGATGCCGGCAGCGCCGTCGGACAGGGCGATCCGGGCGGTCCCGGAGATCCGAAAGTCTGAAAGTCCGCAGCTCTGAACGCGGGCCGGGCCCGCGGGGAACGGTCGGATGGTCACTCTCCAACGGACGTGAATTGCAGCTCCGGCCTCGTCTTTGCCATCTCGGCCAGGACCCGGGAAACCGCGTCCCGGTCCGCAGCGCCGTCGGCGTCGGCGTCGAACGTCCCGCGAGCCTCGCCGAGCACCGCATTCGCGTGCCGGACAAATCTGTCCCAGTCCCCCGCGCCCGCGCGCAGCGCCAGCAGCGGCGAAAGCAGCGCGGCCCGGCGCAGCCAGGCATCGGGCTCGCGCACCCACCGGTCCAGCACGCTGTCAGCCCGCACCCTGGCCAGCATGTCGAGTCCGTCCACCAAGGGCCCGACGACGTCGACGGCGAGCGGATCCACGAGGTCCCGCACCTGCGCCTCCCGGATGAAGCCCTCCAGCCGGGTGAGGTCGGAGTTGGTCAGCAGCTTCACAGTGGCCTGCAGCAGGACCACTGCGGCCAGCCGGCGCTCGAAAACCGGTGCCGCCCCCAGTTCCGAGCCCCACAATTCGGAGCCCCACAGTTCGGAGCTCAGCGCGGTGACCTGATCGTGGGACAGCCCTGGATAGCGGCGGCCGGCATCCCGGACCGTCCCGCGCACGGCACCCACGGAGGTGCCGTAGAACCGGAGGCCTCTGCCTCCTGGCTCCATTTCCAGCCGCGACTGCAGCTCGTCCGCACGGCGCCAGGAACCTTCCCGCTGCAGCGAGAGGTCGATGAACTCGCCAGCATCACTCACCCGACCATTCTTTCGTGTGGGCGCAGGGGAATGCCGTGAACACGTCCGGAGAGGTTTGCGGGTCAAGGTAACGGTCCGGTAACGTGGGCCACTGGCCGTGAAGGCCTGGCCCGAATGCAGGGCCCCGGACCGCCCCTTTTAGGGCCCGGTTGCGCCGTTCGGCGTCTGCTCGCCCATGCTCTTGCAGCAGGGCCGGATGAAGCTTCCCGCACTCGCCGCCGCCTTGGCAGCGACGGTTGTGTGTGCCAGTCACAAAGCCCGGAGGGGTCCGTTGTTCCAGAAAACGCCGTTCAAGAAATCACCGCTCAGCAAATCACGGTTCAGTCAAGCACAGCCGAAGACACCAGGCTTCAAGACACCACAGCTCCACAAACTAGCGATTGCGCTGAGCTTGGGCGCACTGTCGCTGGCCGGGTGCAGCGTCGCCCCCACCACCGGCGCCGGGGTCCCATCCCCAACCACCCAGGCCTCGGGTTCTGCCGCGGCCTTCACGTCSTCGGCGGCCACCAAGGCCTCGCGTCCTGCCGCGGCTTCCACGTCCTCGGCGCCCGCAGCGCCTGAGTCGGCGGCGCCGTCTGCTCCCAAACCCGTCGGCGGTCCCGCCGCTGCAATAGCGGATCCCGGAGTCGACGCGGCACCGGCTGCCGCCGCTCCCGCCGCCACACCGATCGCTCCGGAAACGGCGGGCGGCGCACAAGCGGCAGCCGCTACGGGGTCGACGCCGGCCGCGCCCGCTGCAGCGCCTGCCGCGGCGCCCGTTGCGGCCCAGGCCGCAGTCGCCGCGACCGGCGACGGTTCGCAAGCCGCCACCGCCCGGGGCTGGGGTGCGGTTGTTGCCGGCGACGAGTTCTCCAAGGCCGGCGCCCCCGACTCCACTAAGTGGAGCGTCTTCAAGGGAACCGGACATGCCGGCAAGGGCGTGCGGAGCCCGCAGGCGTGGTCGGTCGCGAACGGCGTGGCCACGGTCAGCGGCAACTCGGCCGGCACCACAGGCGGCATGTCGGCCAAATTTGCGCAGCAGAAATACGGCAAGTGGGAGACGCGCATGAGGACCAGCGCCAGGGACCCGAAGTACCACCCCGTGCTGATCCTGTGGCCCAACAACAACACCTCCCCCAACTGCGCCGAGATCGACTACGCCGAGGGCAGCAGCAACACCAGCCAGATCAAGTTCTTCCTGCACTACGCCTGCGGCGGGTCGAACTTCCAGACCACGGCCGCCAAGACGGTCGACACCACCCAGTGGCACAACTACGCCGTGGAGTGGACTCCGGCCGGCATCACCGGATACATCGACGGAGTGAAGACCTTCTCCGACACGAACCCCGCGCACCTGCCCTCCGTGGGCATGCATCAGACGTTGCAGCTGGACTGGTTCCCTGACGGATCGGCCACCAAGCCTTCACAGATGCAGGTCGACTGGGTCCGCGTCTACAAGTAGGACCGGCTCAGCACGCGACAGCCCCGCGCCCAATCAGGGTGCGGGGCTGTCTTGTCGCTGGCCCATGGCGCGCCGCCACCGGCCGTGGGACTCAAACCTGCTGAAGTTCCCGGGCGACCACCGCTGAGACGAGCATGGAGCCGGCCGCCGTCACGGCGTCGATGACCGGGACCCCGAGCCGGCGGCGGAGCACGTCCGCCATGCCGATGCTGCTCAGGCCGGTGCTGGCCTGGACGATCACGTCGGCGCCGGCATCAACCAGCATGTGGGCCGCTGCGAGGGCGTCGAAGATACCGGCAGGCATGAGGAACGCGTCGGGCGTTTCGACGCGCCCCTCGCCATCAATAAGCAGCATGCGTTCGCCAGTGCGTCCGCGATCGGGCCCGGTACATGGGCGCCGAGTCCCAGGACTCCAATCCGTCCGCCAAAGGTCAGAGCAGCAGCTGCGGCTGCGGAGCCCGCCCCGATGACCGGGATGTCCACGGCCGCCCGGGTGGCGGCCAGCCCGGGGTCGGACGCGCAGCTGATAATCAGCGCGTCGGCGTCCCCTGCCATTTCCCGGGCCAGCTGGACTACCTTGGGTGCCGCAGACTCGAGCGACACCTGGTCGTAGACGCCGGACGGCTGGTCCGGAATACAGCGGGAGGTCACGGAAAACCCGAAAGCCTCCTGCAGGAGTTTCCCGTGGGCGTGGAGCAGGCGTCGGTCCGACGTCGTCATCACCCGGATCAGTCCAACACGCATGGCGTACTACCTTTCGAACGGGATCCTTGGTGCGAGGCTACCCGGCGAGTATTTCCATGTCTTTTCGGGCAGGTGACCAACACAAGCCCTGCCGCGGAATCATGCCGTGGCGCTGGCAGCCGTACACATTCTGAAGGCTGCGACACCGTAACTTGCGCATCACCTTGGCGAAAACTTCGCTCCCGTTAAGCTTGGCGGCCCGGCGCCGTTATATGGTGTGTCACGGTGGGCCGTCTTCGATCCGGGTAACTTACCCGGGTTGGGGGGAAGGCGGCAGGCCGGTTCCGGGCTCAGCCGGAACGATGATCAAAGGAATAGCCATGTCGGTGGAGCCCTCGTCCACTCCAGGACGCCCCGAAGTACAGGATCCCTATGACCTGGTGTCCGGTGCGGAATATGCCGCATCTGCCGCTGGAATCCGACATCAGGCGGTCAGGATCATTGACGCCGTCCTCGCCGACACCGCCCCGGAACACGACCGCGCCCGGGAGTTGCTCCGCCAGCAGATTGCTGCGCATCCCGGAGACCCTGAACGTGCCCTGATGGAACACCTGATGGCGTTGAAAGCTTTAGGCGTGCCCTATGAGGGGATGCCGGAAGCTGGCGGCCCGGTCCAGCCCGAGTTTGCCGCGGGCGAGTAAGCGCAACGCTTAGTTGTAGACCCGGATCCAGTCGACCTGCATCTGGCTGGGTTTGGTTGGAGTCCCGTTGGGAAACCAGTCGAGCTGCACTGTTTGGTGCATCCCTACCGTAGGCTGATGCGCCGGGTTCATGTCCGCAAACCATAGTGACCCATCGAGGTATCCGGTGATCCCGGCCGGGGTCCACTCCACTGCATAGTTGTGCCACTGGGTCGTGTCGATAGCCCGCGAGGCCCGGCTCTGGAAGTTTGGGCCGCTGCAGGCGTGGTGCAGGTTGAACCCAATCAGGGTGGTATTCCAAGTGCCTTCCGCATAGTCAATCTCGGCACAGGTGGGCGATTTGTTATGGTTCGGCCACAGGAGTATGACCGGGTGATATTGCATATCCCGCGCACTCGTTTTCATCCGGGCTTCCCAGCGGCCGTACTGCTGATGGGCAAACCTGGCGGACATGCCGCCCGTGGTGCCCGCCGCGTCGCCGCTGACGGTCACGACGCCGCCGGCCACAGCAAACGCATTCGGACTTCGGATCCCCTTGCCCGCGTGCCCCGGGCCGTTATAGACCTTCCATTTCGCGCGGTCAGGCGGTCCGGCGTAGCTGAACTCATCCCCTGCCACCACTGGTCCCCAGCCACGGACGACGGCGGCTTGGGTTCCGTCGGACACGGCGGCTTGGGTCACGCCGGACAGGGCGGCTGCCCGGTCCATCGGGCCTGCCCGGTCCAAGCCGGGCGCGGCGCCACACCCGGTGAGGGCCAAGGCGCCTACAGCGGCCAGGGCCGCAGCCGTGCGCATTGCGAACATCACGCCTCCCTCCGGTCCGGACATGTCCCGGCCACGGCATCACACATATTTGCCGAACCAGGCGAGCGTGTCGTTCCACGCCGCCGTCGCCTGCTCCTGGTTGTAGCGCGGCCCCGTGTCATTGTGGAAGGCGTGGTCCACGCCGGGATAGACCTTGAGCTCGTGCCGGACGTCTGTTTTGGCCAGCGCATCCTGGAAGGCCGGCATAGCGCCGGTGATCCGCTGGTCCAGTTCCGCGTAGACACCGAAGACGGCGGCCTTGATGGCCGTGAGTTTGTCAAGATCAGGTGCTGGTCCATAAAACGCTGAGGTCGCCAACAGGTCCGGGATCGCCGTCGCCGCCTGCCAGGTGATGCCGCCGCCAAAGCAGAATCCGTTCATGGCGATCCGCCCCTTGTCAACGAAGTCCTGGGCGTTCAGGTAGTCAAAGCCGGCCGCGAAGTCGGAAACGTGACGCTGGGCCCCGGCCTGGGTGAGCGCTCCCGGGACGGCGTCGGGGTCTATACCCGCGGTACCGCCTTCCCGGCTCAGCAGGTCCAGGGCCAGTGCCGCGTACCCGGCTTTGGCGAAGCGGCGTGCCACGTCCTGGATATGGGGTGTCAGCCCGCGGTTCTCGTGGCAGATCAGCACGGCCGGCCCGGCGGTGCCGTTTTCGGGCCGGGCGAGATAGCCGCTGATGTCTGTTCCGCCCGCAGCGAACTGCACGGTCGACGTCGTGAGTCCGGGCGCCCCCTCCGGGACGGAGAGCGGGCTCTTGGCCCCCGGCACGGCGCCCGCGGATGCGGAACCGGGCCCCGGCGAGGACGATGTCGGCGTCGGCATGGGGTCCGTGCTGCGGGGAACCTCTTCGGGCGTGCAGCCAACCAGGAGCATCGCTGCCGAGGCCGCGGCCATGCTGCCCATCATGAACGCCACCCGGCGCGTGAAGGTGCGCTGGCTCATGGCGCCGGAGCGGTAATCGTCGAAGAATTCTTCAATCAGGTACTTCTCGAACTTGCCAAGCTGGGTCATGGCGGCCTCCTCCAGTGTGCCGATCATCCTCCTCCGAAGTCGGATTTGAGGCAAGGCTCCTTCAAGGGGCCCATTAGCGGGCCGGCCACTTCACGACGACGACGCCGCGGCGCTGCGCTGGCTCGCTAGCGGCGCGCCGCGGCGCTGCGCTGGCTCGCTAGCGGCAGCGTCGCCTCATGTTGGCTCACTGGGCCCTGGTCCTTTCCGGAGGCGGAGGCGGGCTTTGATCAGCTATCTCCGCCTTTGTGGTCCGACCAGGAGTGAACCAATCTAAATTGTCGTAGGTCGCGGGGAGACTGGAACTATGGACGGCAATAAGGGGCCCGAAGTGGTTCCGGCAGGACACGACGACGCCGGCTTCGGCCGCGCCGGGCGCGATGCGGCCTCAGGGCCGGACACCGCGCCGGCGGCCGTCGAGGACCTGGTCCGCATCATGTCCGCGATCCGCCCGGCCACGGACTGTGCCGGCATCATTGACCGGATCCGGGAACTGGAAGATGAGAAGTGCGCCGCGTCCGCGGAGCAGRCACGCCTCGCCGTGGCCTTCGACCTGCTCCAGCGCCGCGCCCAGACCAGCCAAGGCGTGCCCGCGGAGCAGCTCGGTGCCGGGATTGGCGCGCAGATCGCCCTCGCCCGGCGCGAATCCCCCGCCAAGGGCGGCCGGCTCCTGGGCCTGGCCAAAGCCCTGGTCACCGAGATGCCGCACACCCTCGCCGCCCTGCAG